>DYSO01000185.1 GCA_020718225.1 Draconibacterium orientale
GAAATATGGAGTGGCCAACATTAATATTCTGATGGTCAGCATAGCCTATCAGGGCTTGGAATTGGCTTCATGATCCGTGATCTCCGGGGCAGGGGTAATCCACAACATATAAGCCTGGTTGTTGATTGTCGTGAAGGGAAGGCAAATCATATCCTGCCGGGGTGCAAATGATTTCATTTTCTGGAGTAAAGATACAAGGAGACCTGATACCGGTCGAGATTATTTTAGTCTATCTGACAATAATATGAATTAAAGGTAATTTTTCACTAATTTTATTTGCTCAAAACGATAAGAATGCTGTAATTATGTGCAAGGTGCATTGCTAAATACATTGAAAAGTTTTGGGATAGGAAATTGACCATGCCTTGAAACCGGCCTCCAACATTGAAGTTATCAAAGTAACCTGTTATAATTTTTCATATGAAGAAACTTACATTTACAATAATTTCATTGGTGGTCGTGATCCTGATCATCGTAATGATGTTTATTTGGGGCCGTAAAACAGATACTACCGGCCGGCGGGAGGTATTGAGCAACGTCCCGGTTACCATCGATACCGTGAAAAAGCAGTCGTTGACCAACCTGGTTAGCCTGGTTGGGTTGATTGATCCCGACAATGATGTGGAGATTATCCCTGAATCCCATGGGATGATAACAAAGGTGCACTTTAAAATCGGTGACCATGTTAAAAAAGGGGCCGTACTGGTTGAGATCGACGACCTTCTCCTTAAATCTGACATGGCCAGGCAGGAGATCAATTATTTTAAAGCAAAGCGCGATTTTGAACGCAATAAAACCCTGTATGAGCAAAATTCAATTTCAGCCTCCCAGCTTGACATCTCTCGTCTCGACATGCAGGCTGCCGAAAATGAACTGACAAGGGCAAAGAAAGCCCTTGACGATACCCGGGTCAAGGCTCCCATTACCGGAACCATAAACAGTAAAAAGATCAACGAAGGCTCGTATATCCAACAGAATTCCTCCATTGGTAATATAGTCAACATTTCCAACCTGAAGGTGAAGGTAAATATCTCCGAAAAAGATGCGTTTGTGCTTCATCCCGGGGATAGTGTCGAGATTACAACCGATGTTTACCCGGGTCATCGTTTTATCGGGCAAGTGGATAACATTGCTTCCAAAGCGGATGATGCGCACACCTATCCGGTAGAAATCCATCTTCCAAACAATCCGGCATTCCCTCTCAAGGGAGGGATGTTCGGGCGAATTCATTTTACGTCCATCACTTCCCGCAATGCCATTGCCATTTCACGCGATGCCCTGATCGGAAGCGTGAAAAATGCCCAGGTTTTTGTGATCAGGGGAGATATCGCTTCGCTGCGGGATATAACCATCGGGCGTGAATCGGGCCAACTGCTCGAAGTACTGAACGGGCTTGAAGCGGGAGACTGGATTGTGACCAGTGGTCAGAACAACCTTTCGGACAACCAGAAAGTCGTCATTGTAAAATAAACCAAACCAACCGCCATGTCGATCACTGAATTAGCGATAAAACGCCCCTCATTTATCATTGTCATTTTTCTGGCGCTCGGAATGATGGCGGTTTTCGGGTATTTCCAGTTGGGTTATGAGCTGCTGCCCAAAATCGATCAGCCTTACGTGACCGTTAAAACCGAATATCCGGGCGCTTCGCCAGGCGAAGTAGAAAACAATGTAACACGGGTTATCGAAGATGCCCTCTCGGGAATCGAAAAGGTCAAGAATATCAATTCTACTTCCTACGAGGGACTTTCGATCATATCCATTGAATTTTACCGGAATGCCACCATCAACATCGCCGTTCAGGATGTACAACGCAAGGTAAACGAGATTATCTCAACCCTGCCGAAAGAGGTAAAAACCCCCTCGCTGCTCACCTATTCAGTAAGCCAAATCCCTGTCCTAAGGCTTTCGCTCACATCGAACCTCTCCCCGGCAAAATTTTTCACCTTGGTCGATGATCAGATCAAACCCCGGCTTTCAAGGGTGCAGGGGGTGGGAAATATCATCATCAACGGAGGGCTGAAGCGGGAGATCAAAGTAAATATCGATGCACAGAAGGTTCGGTCGTATGGACTGTCCATCAGCCAGGTAGCCAATTTTATTAACGCGGCAAACCTCGATTTCCCAACCGGGAAACTCAAAGACCCAAACCGACAGTTCGTGGTCCGGGTAGCCGGAAAGTTTACCTCACTGGAAGAGATGAACAACTTGGTGGTTGGCTATTCCAAAGAGGGTGGCGAAATCCGCCTTCGCGATATTGCCGAAATACACGATGCAACGGTTGACCCGACACTGATTAGCAGGTTCAACGGGATCAATTCACTCGGACTTGAAATTCAAAAGCAAAACGATGCCAATATGGTCAAAGTGTGCGACCTGGTGCGAAAGGAATTAAAGGTACTTGAGTCTGACTACAAAGGGATGAACCTCCATTTCGACATTGCCGACGACCAGAGTATTTTCACCATGGATGCTGCCCACGCCGTGATGGAAGATCTGATCCTCGCTATTTTTCTGGTAGCCGCCGTGATGTTCCTTTTTCTTCATTCGGTACGAACTTCGCTCATCGTCATGGTGTCGATCCCCTGCTCCCTCACCACTGCCTTCGTAGTCCTGTGGATCTTCGGCATGTCGCTCAACCTGTTTACGTTGCTTGCTTTGTCGCTGGTAATCGGCATTCTGGTGGATGACAGCATTGTGGTGCTGGAAAACATTTACCATCATCTCGAAAAAGGAGAGGATAAACTGACTGCCTCCATCAGGGGCCGCAACGAAATTGGGTTCGCCGCCATATCAATCACCTTTGTCGATATTGTGGTCTTTGTCCCCCTGGCTCTTACCACTGGTCTTATCGGCGACATAATCCGCGGGTTTTCCATCATCATCCTGGTCTCAACCCTCACCAGTCTGTTGGTCTCATTTACAGTGACCCCCATTCTCGCATCCCGTTATGCGAAACTTGAATCCATTGATTCCGAAAGCCTCCTGAACCGTTTTGGAAAGGTCTTTGAAAAAGCATTCCGCTGGTTAACCGGAAAGTATGCAGATATCCTTGGATGGAGCCTGAAAAATCCCTATAAAGTACTGTTCATTGTGGCATCCGGACTCATCCTGACCCTGATCATCCCCGTTGCCGGCCTAACCGGGTTTGAATTCATGAAACAGACTGACCGGAACCAGTTCTCGGTAGCCCTTGAATATGCGCCGGGAACAACGCTGGAGAGCAACAACAGGCAAACGCGAAAAATTGAGGAACGGATTGCTTCCCTTCCCGAAGTGACGGATATCCTGACCAATACAGGAAAAGGGAGCGACGGCGTGAACGCTGATAATCAGACCGAGATCGTGGTTTCTCTCTGTAGCAAGGAGATGCGGACCTTATCAACGGCACAACTTGGATCAAAGGTCAAGGAAATCACTGCCAATATTCCCGGAGTAAAGGTATTTGTAAATCAGATCAGTTTTGCCGGTGGGGCGAGTTCTGCCCCTGTGTTGGTTGAAATTACCGGTATTCATTACGATTCGATCATGAAATCGGCTGCCATGGCAGCAAAAGCGCTCACTCTGACCCCCGGCGTGACCTACCTGCGGTTCTCCGCTACCAGCGGGAATCCCGAAACCCGTGTTGAGATTGACCGACAGAAGATGGCAGCGCTGGGTTTGAGTGTAAGCGATGTGGGATCGGCGCTCCAGGTGGCGCTCACAGGAGATAACGCCTCGAAATACCGCGACGGGTCAAACCAATATGACATCCGGGTAGCGCTGGATAAATTTGACCGGACCAATCCCGATGACATCTCGCATCTTACATTTATCAACGATAAAAACAAAATTATTGAACTTCAGCAATTTGCAAATATTTACCAGGCTTCGGGGCCCACAAAACTGGAACGTAAGAACCGCAACGCACTCACCACGGTAAGCGCCTATACCGACGGCTCCCCGGCCGGGACGGTCGTGCAGGCTTTTAAATCCCGAATGGGTAACGAAAAAGCAGAAGGCACTGTGATCGGGTTCGGTGGCGATCAAGAGGAGATGATGACCTCATTCCTCAGTCTGTTTGTTGCCCTGATCGCTGCCATAATCTTCGTCTACTTCATCATGGTTATCCTCTACGACTCCTTTATTTATCCTTTTGTAGTGCTTTTTTCTATTCCGGTAGCGCTGATCGGGGCCATACTGGCGCTCCTATTCACGGGGAATACAATCAATGTTTTTTCCATTCTGGGGATTATCATGATGGTAGGACTTGTCGCCAAGAATGCCATCCTTATCGTTGACCGGGCGAATGCGCGACGAGCGGAAGGGGAATCCATTTACGATGCACTGATTGATGCAGGGAAGATGCGTATCCGGCCAATTTTAATGACCACCTTTGCGATGGTCTTCGGAATGCTTCCCATCGCCATGGCTTCAGGAGCAGGCGCCGAATGGAAGAATGGCCTGGCCTGGGCATTGATTGGCGGACTGACCAGCTCTATGTTCCTTACCCTGGTTGTCGTTCCGATCATTTACCAGAAAGTGGCCCAACTCATGGAAAAACGGGACAATCGAAAGCGTATCATTCAAACCCCCTTTCCTGCGGTCGCTATAATTTTCCTTATCGGACTTATTTTAATAGCCGCCGCCGCTCCTGCAAAAGCTCAGGGAGCGTTTGAAACCAACATGCAGAAAGTTCGCATTGCCATTGTGTTTGATGGTCCTGCCCGTGTGAATTCACTCTACCGGTCGACCATGGAGAAGGAGATCAGCAGCCTGATGTCGGGACAGGTTGATATTGTCTTTATTCAGCAACCGGAACTCATCGGACAATGGACCCTCGAAAGTTTAAGGGCTATCAACGACAAACTTTTAAACGATAACAATGTGGATATCATTGTGTCGATAGGAGTCCTAGCAGCCCATGACCTGTGTCACCGAAAAACACTGACAAAACCGGTGATCGCGGCCCCGGTTGTAAACCATGAACTTCAAAACATCCCTTATTATAAAGGCACGAGCGGCATTCATAACCTGACCTATATCCAGCTGAAGCCCTCGATTGAAAATGAATTGGCCGAGATGAGAAAAATCGCGGATTTCGATAATCTGTCCATCCTGGTGAGCAAAGAGTATATGGAAATCATGAACCCGGAAAACCGTTCGTTAAACAGCATCGATACCATAAACGGAGTACAGATTAACCTGATACTGTGTGATACTTCTGCTGCCGATATTATTAAATCCCTTCCCGAAAAAACAAATGCCGTTTATCTGGATGCCATTTATAAACTGCCTTCCGAAGAATTCAGCATCCTTGTCGATTCACTGAATGCCCGAAAACTTCCCAGTTTCGGGTTCGACCAGGTCGATGTGG
>DYSO01000186.1 GCA_020718225.1 Draconibacterium orientale
ATGACCAGAATAAAAAGGTTGAATTTATTCACGATACGGTGATGTACGACGGGGAACAGGGAAAATTTTTATCCTACCGCCACCTGTTTTACGAAAATACTTCCATTCAAAACAAAGGGTACACCATCAACATTTATAAACCCCTGCATGAAACCGAATCCCTGATTGCCGGGATTCTCATCATGATATCATTGATATTCATCACCTTGCTGCTGATGCTCATTCTTGTGAACTATGTCATTGCCCGCCGGGTATGGATCCCTTTTTACCGGATCCTGGCCCGGCTGGGAAATTATACCATTGATCAGGAAAAACCTTTATCGGTTATTAAAACAAACATCTATGAATTTAACCAGCTTAACCAGGCGCTGGAAAAAATGTCGAAAAAAATCAGGGCCGATTTTATCAACCTGAAGGAATTCAATGAAAATGCCGCTCATGAACTTCAAACGCCACTGGCCATTATTAAGTCGAAACTCGATCTGCTGATCCAGCAAGAAACCCTCACCGAAGAACAATTGAAAATCATCGCCACGGTCTTTGAAGCCACCGCAAGGATGTCGAAACTGAACCAGGGGCTTTTACTGATTTCAAAAATCGACAACGACCAGTTCACCACCATGGAAGAAGTGGACCTTACACAGGTTATTGATGAAACGCTGGAACAATTCGGGGAGATGACCGATCATAAACACATCACGGTCCATAAAGATTACCAATGCCCGTTGACGCTCAGGATCAGCCGGGTACTGGCAGAAATCCTGGTAACCAATCTTTTATCCAATGCGATAAAATACAACATACCCAACGGATCGATAGAGATCAAGGCGGACCCCGCCCGGCTGACCATTTCAAATCCGGGCGCACCTCCCGGTGTTGATCCGGAAGAACTTTTTAAAAGGTTCCGAAAATCGGCATCTTCGGGCGATTCGGCAGGACTGGGATTAGCCATCGTTCAGAAAATTGCCCAACATTACGGAAAGCAGGTCCAGTACCAATATGACGGCAGTAACCATATCATCGGAATTTTATTTAATTTGGCACGGTGAATACTTCAGATTTTAAACAGAATCATCGTACACTTTTGCAACGATTTATCATATTTCCAATATGAAAACGGGATTTCTGATTCTTTTATTCGGGTTGTTCAGTACCCTGCTTGTAGCACAGACAAAGAGTGAAATAAAGAACGATGCCCTTCAGAAGCCGATCGCCGATTATGTCTTAAAAAACTGTTCCGGGTACACGGTGGATAAAGCTTTTAAAGTTGATTCCAAAGGCGCCATAACCTATGAGCTTTGTGTTTCAAAAGACAAAGTCCGTGAAAAAATTACTTTCGACAAAGAAGGGAAATTCCTCAGAAAAGAACCCTGTGTTGGCGATTGCTGCAAGGAAGCTTTTAAAAAATAGACGGAAACGCTCTATTTGCTTATTTTCTGCTCCACCAGTTGAATTATTTCCGCTTCCAAAGCCCGCGCCTGCACCACGAGTTCTTCAGCCCGGAGCATGACGTCATTTAGAAAAACCTTGTCTTTGAAACCGGCCCCATTCACCTTTACGTTGAGGTAAGCCCCGATGACGGCCGAACGGATACAGAGGGCGCCGACGCCCGCATCGGTTACCGAATTGGGGTTCCCGATACCGACCATGGCACGGATGATTTCAAATGCTTTAAAAGCAGACTCCATTGTCCGGAAGGGGATCTCAATGGCATACTTTGTAGCCTCCTGAATGGCCCGGGCCCGTTGCGCTTTTTCCTCGTCGTTCCCTTTCGGAAGTCCGAAGGCATCCATGATTTTATTAAACGCCCGGGTATCTTCGTCAACCAGAAAGAGCAGTTCGTCTTTAAGTTTCTGGCCTTTTTCAGCCCATTGGGAAAACACCTCCCATTGTTCATCCCAGCCCGGCTTATGGGAAGAGAGGTTGGCAACCATCGTCCCTAAGGCAACCCCCAATGCAGCTATGTAAGCGGAGACCGAACCGCCGCCCGGCGCGGGTGATTCAGATGCAGTTTCATTGGTAAATGCCCCGGCTGTAAGGCCTATCAGTTTTTTTTCGGATGGGTCACCCAATACATATTCAATAATTTTCTCTTTCGGATTGAAGGGTTTCAGATCGTCAAGCCCCAGCGATTTAACCGCGATCCGGATGATCTCCTCTTCGGAAATCCCCACCGAGCGTTGTTGCTTGCGCAGGAAATATTGTCCGGCATCGATCATTGCTTTTTTGGGGATAAGCCCTACAAGTTCTGAACCGGAAACACGCATCCCACGTTCCGCCGCTTTTTGGCAGGCTGCTTCAAAAGCTTCATGCACCGGGGTAATGCTGATATTGGTAAGGTTAATAGATACCTGTGCAATGCCATATTCTTCGATAAACCACCCGATGGCCTTACATGCTTTTAAAGCCCCCGGTGCCCAGATTTCGTTGCCGTTCGGGTCTTTTTTAATTTTTCCCGTTACCGGGTTCCCTTCGCGCACGGGCCGGCCCTTTTCGCGAAGGTCGAACGCAACGGCATTGGCCCTGCGGGTGGAAGTTGTATTCAGGTTGATATTGTATGCAACAAGAAAATCGCGTGCCCCGATGGCAATGGCCCCGGTGCGTGCATTAAACAGGGCCGGCCCGAAATCTGGTTTCCACTTCGGATCCTCCAGCTTTTTCATCAGACCTTCATACTCTCCGGAACGACAATGGGCAAGATTCCGGCGTTCGGGTGTAAAAGCCGCATTTTCATAACAATAAACGGGAATTCCGAGCTCTTTCCCGACCCGTTCGGCCAATTTCCGGGCATACACAACCGTCTCCTCCATGGAGATATTGGAAACCGGTATCAGCGGACAAACATCGGTTCCTCCAAAACGGGGATGTTCGCCATGATGCCGGCTCATGTCGATGATCTCACCGGCCTTCTTAATGGCCTGAAAAGCAGCTTCAATCACAGCGTCGGGAGTGCCAACAAAGGTCACTACCGTACGGTTTGTCGCTCTTCCCGGATCAACATCGAGAAGCCGAACCCCTTCGGTTTTTTCAATTTCATCAGTAATGGCCTTAATCACAAGGGGGTACTGCCCTTCCGAAAAGTTGGGGACACATTCAATAAGTTGTTTCATGGTTTACCGTTAATTACATTTTTCTGCAAAAATAGGAATTTGAATGAAATGAGTTAAGTGTTAAGTGTTAAGTTATCACTGATCATTTCTTTTACTGCATAGAGTGGGCCTACCTTGATTTTATCAAAGGAGGAGTAATTTTCGAGGGAGAACCGAATGCCCCAGGGGCGTTTTTTTTCATTTAGAAAAAGGAAAATACTTTGCATTGAACCTTTCGTGCCTGATTTTATTTCTACAGGAATGATCTGGTTGTGCAACTGAACAACATAGTCAACTTCCGCATTGCTGTTCAGGGCCTCACGTTGCCAATAGAAAAGCTGTGGTTGCAGAAACCGGGATTTGGCTTTTAGAAGTTCCAATCCTGCAAATAATTCTGCAATAGATCCTTTATTCACAAGGGTGAAATCGTCAGAAAACAGCATTTCAGAAATTTCCAGATCAAGCAATCGCTGGAATATGCCGGTATCGAAAATAAGCATCTTCCTCTTTTTTTCATTGGCCTCAGCTCCAAGAGGGATTCCGTTGGCAGAAGAATGCGTGACAGGGATTACCAGTCCCGCCATAATGAGCATTTCGAGGGACTCTTTGATCTGTTTATGATTTGAGTCAACAGATGCGTTACTATAAACGAATTTACCACCGGCCTGTCTGGCTACCGAGGCAAACAAATCAGAGAGCCTCAAAGAAGGCACCCTTTTTTTGTATTTCGTGAAATCGGCTTTAATCGAAACAATCAGATCATCGAGAACCTTCTGGCAAGCCATGAGATCTTGCGACTGGCAATAAGCAGCAATAACCTCTGGCATTCCACCCAGCACGAGAAAGCGTTTAAGCATACCTATCAGGCGTTGATGCAGCGCATTTTGAAGAGGCATCTCCACGGATGCTCTTAGTTTTGCTTCAAGTAACGATTCCTCGTTCATGGCCAACAGGAATTCATTGAAAGAAAATGGGTACATGAATATGGACCGCACCCTCCCAACACCGAAGGAAGGCAACTCCTCCAGTGCAAATTCAAGCAGAGAACCCGCTGCAATAAGGTGAATTTCAGGAAATTTCTCATAGAAAAACCGAAGTGATGAAATGGCCGGAATACAGGCCTGAACCTCATCAAAGAAAAGCAAGGTTTTACCGGGAATGACCGGAGTCTTGTACAAGATCGACAGATTTGCACATAACTCCCGGGGAGACAGGTCACCTGCAAATAGTGTGTGAACCTGTTTCTGCTCCTCGAAATTGATCTCCAGATAATGGTCAAAATGGCGGGACAGGTTCCGAATGGTTGAAGATTTTCCAACCTGACGCGCACCTCTTAGCAGTAATGGCTTACGCGAAGATTCATTTTTCCAGTCAAGAAAATCTTTATCTATCTCTCGTGAAAGGTACATAAAATACATTTATCAAGGGCAAAAGTAGGCAATAAAATACAAAAAACAAAGGCTAATGAATTCACAAAACAGAAAAATGGGTCATCATGATAAAAGGAGGAGTTTTTTATTCTTTCAGGGTTCAAAGCTCAAAGTTCAAGAATCAGGAAGGGTTTCAGGGTTTCAGGGTTTCAGGTTCAGGTTTCAGGAATTTTTAAAACGTTGAAACATTGAAACAGTTTCAGGTAAAGGCTTCAGGAAAGAGCAATGTATCGCGGATTAAGCATTTAACTTAATCCGAAGGGCCATGAAAAAGTTAAATTACAATCCCTGCATCCAAATTTTCCTGCTTACAATATTTGTAAAAGCAGGAACAAAAGAAATCCCCTACACCATAGACGACTGTGACAGGATCATCAGAACGGAACAAAAAGTCGAATCGGTGAAAACTGAAATGAATGCCCGGTTCGAAGCGGTTAATAACCGTTTTGAAGCTATTGACAAACGGTTTGACCAGCTTTTCAACTTCCTTTGGGCCATCATCGGCATTTTCACCGCCATGATGATCAGCGTGTTCGGCTTCGCATTCTGGGACCGGAAACTCTCATTGGCTCCCCTGAAAAAGCAGGATCAGTGGATTTAAGGTCGCTGCGCTCCGATGCAGCTCGCTGAACGCTATTGCTTGGGACATCAGGCCCCATCCCCCCGGCCCCCTTCCCCAAAAAGGGAAGGGGGAGGGTTGTGCTAATAGTTCATAACGCTGTTAATCATGGTGTTAGATTGATTAGAACACACCTCCCCTCCATTTTTGGGGAGGGGCCGGG
>DYSO01000187.1 GCA_020718225.1 Draconibacterium orientale
GCCTGGGCCCCCGGATCCTTTGAAATCCCTCTTCTGGCAAAAAAAATGGCGGAACGTAAAAAATTTGATGCCGTCATCTGCCTCGGCGCCGTCATCCGTGGCGCCACGCCTCATTTTGATTATGTTGCATCCGAGGTTTCAAAGGGGGTTGCCCACGTTGCCCTGGAAACCGGTTTGCCGGTCATCTTTGGGGTATTGACAACCGATAATCTGGAGCAAGCCATCGAACGTGCCGGCACCAAAGGAGGCAACAAGGGTTTCGATGCAGCATTGGCGGCAATTGAAATGGCCAACCTGCTCAAGGAGATCTGACCACGGGTATGAAGTTGTGTTACCAATATTGCATAAATATCAGTTAAATGGCAGAAAATTCAGTAAAGGTTGGTCTCATACAGATGACCTGTGGTAGCGAACCCAAAGTAAATCTTGAGAAAGCCATTACCGGCATCCGGAAAGCAGCTTCGATGGGGGCCCAGATCCTCTGTCTCCAGGAGTTGTTTTCATCCGTCTACTTTTGTGCTGAAGAGAATTACGACCATTTCAGCCTGGCAGAACCAATTCCGGGGCCTTCCACAGATATCCTCGGCAATCTGGCCAAAGAACTTCAGGTGGTTATTGTGGCTTCACTTTTCGAAAAACGTACTCAGGGAATGTATCACAACACAACTGCTATTATAGATGCCGATGGCTGTTTACTGGGCAAATATCGCAAGCAACACATCCCTGATGATCCGGGTTATTATGAAAAGTTTTATTTTACTCCGGGCGACGGCGGTTACCGGGTTTTCGATACCCGCTATGCACGGATCGGAACCCTGATTTGCTGGGATCAGTGGTATCCTGAACCAGCCAGAATTACCTCTCTGCTTGGAGCCCAGATCCTTTTTTTTCCTACTGCAATAGGATGGGCCACCGCTCAGCCTGAAAATTTGAACCGGAAACAATTTCAAGCCTGGCAGACAATCCAACGCAGCCATGCCATTGCCAACGGTGTTTTTGTCGTATCCGTAAACCGGACCGGAACGGAAGGGGCAATGAAATTCTGGGGAGGATCGTTTATTTCTGACCCTTTTGGAGAATTGATTTATGAAGCGCCCCAGGATGCGGAAGAGATCTATGTCGAAAAACTGGATCTTACTGCCATTGACGAAATCCGCGTCCATTGGCCCTTCCTTCGCGACAGGAGGATCGATACCTATACCCCTATTTTAAACAGGTTTTTGGATGACATTCAAAACCCATGGTAATTCACTATTCATCATTCATCCTTCATCCTTCATCATTCCTAATTCGTAATTCCTAATTCGTAATTCTTACTATGTTGGCCTTTTCACAACCGACCCCCGCAGCGTTGGGTTATTCATTCCCGGCTGAATGGGAAAAACACCGGGCAACCTGGCTGAGTTATCCGCATGATGGTTCCTATTCCTGGCCAGGGACACTCGAACGGATTTTCCCTTATTATCATGAGTTTATAAAAGAATTATCAAAGGGAGAACAGGTTTGTATCAATGTCAGGGATACCACACTTGCAGCGAAAGTTCATAAGGAGCTTACAGCATTGGGGGTTGAGATGGACAGGATCGACCTTCTTATCCATCCCACCAACGATGCCTGGTGCAGGGACCATGGGCCTGCCTTCCTCATAAATGCGGATGCCGGAAAGCCCAAAGTTATTGTAAGCTGGAAATTCAATGCCTGGGGCAATAAGTACGATCATGACCTGGATGAACAAATTCCACGATTGGTCGGCTCTTATCTGAACCTTCCGGTCTATTATCCGGGAATCGTCATGGAGGGAGGTTCCGTTGATTTTAATGGAAAAGGGACAATACTTACCACCACTCAATGCCTTTTACACGAAAACCGTAACCCCGGTCTTTTTCAGCATGAAATAGAGGAATATCTGTACAATTTTTATGGCGCCCGTCAGATTTTATGGCTCGATGAAGGGATTGCCGGAGATGACACCAACGGCCATATTGATGATATAGCAAGGTTTTTCCGTGAAGATGCCATTGTCACCATGGTGGAAACCCGCCGTTCCGACGACAACCATGCAGTATTAGGGGAAGTGTTGAAAAAGTTGAAGAAATTCAGGTTAAGCGACGGGCGGCAACCGGATATTGCAGAGATACCCATGCCACGGCCCGTGATTTATGAAGGACAACGTTTACCCGCTTCCTATGCCAATTTTTATATTGCCAATAATTCGGTAATTGTTCCCAATTTCCGCTGCCGGGAAGATGATCAGGCCATGCGGGTGTTGGAAACCTGTTTCCCGGGCCGTTCGATTGTCGGGATTGATTCGGTTGAAATTATCTGGGGGTTGGGATCTTTTCATTGTCTGACACAACAGGAACCGGTTGGACAGGTTTAACAGGTTTAACAGGTTGACCAGGTTAACCTGGTTAACGTGGTCAACGTGGTCAACGTGGTTAACCTGGTTAACTTGGTTAACTTGGTTTGACATGGTTTAATCAGACCGTATTCAGCTATTTTTTTCTCATCAGATGGTCGGCCAATACCAATGCAGCCATGGCTTCAACAATGGGAAGGGCCCGGAAAACGAGGCAAACGTCGTGCCGCCCTTTTCCTTGAAAATGTACCGGGGATCCGTTTGATGTGATGGTTTCCTGTTGCTGTAAAAGGGTGGGGACTGGTTTGAATGCAACGCTGAAATAAATCGCTTCCCCATTTGAAATTCCTCCCAGGATACCACCGGAAAAGTTGGTTCTCGTTCTTGTTTTTCCTTCCCTGATGAAAAAGCGGTCGTTGTGTTCAGATCCTTTCATGGTGGCACAACGGAAACCGGATCCATATTCAAATCCTTTGGCAGCGTTGATACTGAGCATTGCTTTGGCTAAGTCGGCATGGAGTTTATCAAAAACAGGTTCTCCCAATCCAATCGGGACTCCGGTAATGTTGCAGGAGATGATGCCGCCTGTTGAATCGCCTTTCTGTTTTAATTGCTCTAAAAATTCCAAAACCGCTGTCGGCAGGTTCCCGGTTATCAGATTGAGGGCATCGGGATTTCTGTCAGAAAGGTCCGTTTCCGCGCTGCTGTTTTCATGTGTGGTCCCGGACATGGAGGGTAGGGGAGATGGAATTTCAAAAGGTCCGATCTGGTCGATCCGGGAATGAATGGAGATGTTTTCACGGTTCAGGAGGATCCTGGCAAAGGCCCCGCCAATAACCCGTGCCAGGGTTTCACGGGCGGAGGCCCGGCCACCGCCCCGGTGATCGCGGATGCCGTATTTTTGATCATAGGTGAAGTCGGCATGGGAAGGACGGTAAATATTTTTCAGGTAGTCATAATCCTCAGACCGGTGATCGGTGTTGTGTACCAGAAATGCAATTGGGGCTCCCGTAGATTTGCCTTCAAATATTCCCGAAAGAATTTCTACAGTATCGGTTTCATTTCTGGATGATGAGAAAGCGCCAGAACCGGGCTTGCGCAGGTTTACTGCTGCCTGGATAAAAGCCGTGTCAATTTCAATATTTGAAGGAAACCCATCGAGGATACCGCCTACGGCTATCCCGTGTGATTCGCCAAAAGTGGTAAGCACCAACGCCTTCCCGAATGAATTGCCCGACATTGGAAGGATTTATAAGATATGAATGATAACCAAATGTTAACCCTGTCGGCCCCCTATCCTTGTTGCTTGAGAATTTTCATTTTTGCCTCGAGGACTTTCAGTTCGCTTTTGGCTTTGTTAATTTTATTTTCGAACTCTTCTTTTACAATGGCAGCGCTTTTTGATTTGGCAAAAAAACCGATGTTGTTTTCCCACAGGGTGATCTCTTCTTTCATTTTTGTGATCTTGGAAGAAAGAAATTCTCTCTCTTTGCTGATGACACGCCGGGCATTCGGGTCATTTTTTAAATGATCGACCCTGGCTTGAAAGTTCATGGTACTCATCTCTACTTCACTGATTTTCAGTTTATCGAGATGCTCGTTAATCAATGTGCGAAATTCATTTTGAAGCTTGTCTTTTTCTTTTATGGGAATGTGCCCGATTTCTGTCCATTCCCGTTGGAAATTCTTCAATGCTTCGAGGTTGGCCGGTTTGTCATCGGTAAAGGCATACTCTCTCAGCCGCTTCATAACATCCAGTTTTTTGTTGAGGTTTTCACCTTCGCTGGCCTGGATATTGGAGAAGAATGATTGCCTGGCATTAAAAAAATCATCGCAGGCCGAGCGGAAACGTTTCCATATCTTATCGCTGTGTTTCTTTGGTACCGGTCCGATTTTCTTCCATTCCCCCTGCAACCGGATCAGTTCATTGGAGGTTTTTTTCCAATCGGTGCTTGTTTTCAAAGCTTCAGCCTGCATGCACAATTCAACTTTCAGGTTGTAGTTGTGTAACTGTTGTTCTTTAAGTTTATCGAAGTATTCTTTTTTATTGGAGAAGAAATTATCCAGGCTCGTTTTGAAGCGGTTCCATATTTCTGCATTGTATTTTTGAGGGACCGGTCCAATATTTTTCCATATTTTAAGAAGGTCGTTGACCTTGTTGGTATTCTCCTGCCAATCTTTGATCGATTCATTGGGTAAACCGATAACTACCTCTGCCTGTTCACATAAAGCGGTTTTTGTCTCCTGGTTTTTGATCTGATCATCCTCAATGATTGCGTAATGCTCGCGCCGCCGTTCGTTGATTTTGTCTGTTGCAGTTTTAAAACGTTCCCAGATTTCATCTTTTTTATCGGCGGGTACCGGTCCGATCTCTTTCCACTCTTCGTGAAATTTCTGAAGTTTCTTAAAGGATTTCAGTACAGAGGTTTCCAGTAACAACTCTTCGGTTTTTTCACATAATGCCATTTTCGCTTCAAGGTTTTTCCGAAGGTCAAGGTCCTTGAGCTCTTTGTTGAGTTTTACCTTTTCAAAAAATTTCTCTACCAGAAAATGATAGTTTTGCCATAGGTTGTTGATTTCGGTCCGGGGCACCATTCCGATTCCCTTCCAGCGTTCCTGCAATGTTTTAAATTCATCGTAGGTTTTCTTGAGGGTCTCTTCACTGCTGATCAGGTTTTTAAGCTCATCAAGAATGAGGAATTTTTGTTTCAGGTTCTCCAGTTTTATCTTTTCCTGTTCTTCTAAGTGGCGGGCTTTGTTTGCCTTGTATATGCTGAAAAAATTATTGAATTTAATATCCAATTCGTCCTGTTCGGTGGCAAGTTCCTCTATGGTACTGCCTTCCTCCAGGGCATTTTCATATTTCCGGA
>DYSO01000188.1 GCA_020718225.1 Draconibacterium orientale
GTTATTAACATTAAATGCTGATATTCAATTAGTTAAAAAATTGTCATGTACTAAGAAAATTCATAACACATAAACTTTCACCATCCCGACGGTCAATGGAGATATTTTCATATATTATACTGTTTCTCAAGAACGTGATGTAATTTCGCCGGATCAGCCACAATCCAATATTAAGGTTATGGATGTGTCCCTTGATGGCCGGGACGAAGTATTGGGATTTGATGTTGTTTCGAGGAAGTTTAGTATTTTCAGGAAAGATTTTAGTCATCAAAAAAGATCACCGAACTCCAGATGAAGATCGTGCGCAACCAGATGGACCCGCACTTTGCCATGAATGCCATCAACGCCGTAGTGGATGCGGTCAGGCGCTGTATTTATTTTCATTACAACATTTTCTGCCCTTTTTGTTAATTTCGTAATCAAATGTGAAAAATGCTCCGTGCTATTATTGTCGACGATGAACCCAGTGCCATCGCCAATCTCGAAACCTTGCTCAAAACTTATCCCGAAATCGGGATTATTGAAACTGTAACCGATGCCACCAAGGCGGTTGATGTGATTAAACAGGAAAACCCGGATGTGGTTTTCCTCGATATCCAGATGCCCGGAAAAACAGGATTTGATATCGTCCGCGATCTGCTTGACACCGATTATTGCCCCGCCATTATTTTCTCAACTGCCTTCGATCAGTTTGCCATTGAGGCGATCCGTCATGCCGCTTTCGATTTCCTGGTAAAACCCGTAAACCCGGTTGAACTCAAACAGGCCATCGATCGCCTTCAGTATATTCAACCAAAACCCGGCCGTGAAGACCAGCTCCGGCGCCTGATTGAAAAAACCCTGTCAAAACCCCGGATCAAGATCAGCAACACGGGCGGATTTACCCTCATCAATCCTGATGATATTATCTATATCCAGGCCGACTGGAACTATGCGGAATTATTTTTCAACAAAGAAAAAAGCGAACTGGCAACCATGAATATTGGCGCGATCGAAGAAACCCTCCCTCCGCATGACTTCTTCCGCATCAGCCGGTCGCTCATCATTAACGTAACTTATCTTACGAAGGTCAGCCGGAAAAAACGCGAAGCCACCCTGATAAAAGAGGGGCAGGAATACAAGTTCCCGATCCCGTTGCTGAATATCAGGAAGCTGGAGCGGTTTTTAGAATAACGCGGGAAAAATTACCAATGACCAATTACCAATTAAGGACAAAGAATAGATAAGGATCAAGTAATTCCTAATTCCTAATTCCTAATTCCTAATTTTACCTTCTCCTACCGCTTTGACAATCATCATCCCTATTCGTATCTTTGCAAAAAAATCGACCTTGAAAAAGTATTTAACCCGCCACTCTTTTGCAGTTTTCCTTCGGATACTCACCGTTTTCCTTTTTATAGCGCAGATCCATGCCCAGATCCCTCCGGGATACTACGATGCAGCCGTCGGGAAAACCGGAACCGAGCTTCAGGCAGCCCTCCACAACATCATCAAAAACCATACAGTGAAGTCGTACGACTATATCTGGACCGCTTTTTATACTACCGATGACAAACCCAATGGTACGGTATGGGACATGTATTCCGATATCCCGGGAGGCGTTCCGCCCTATGTGTATCAATTTGGGTCGGATCAGTGTGGAAGTTACAACGGGGAAGGCGATTGTTACAACCGCGAACATTCATGGCCCAAAAGCTGGTTCAACGACCAGGCCCCTATGAATTCCGACATCTTTCATATCTATCCTACCGATGGTTATGTGAATGGGAAACGTAGCAATTATCCTTTCGGAACGGTTTCTAATCCCTCCTGGACATCAGAAAACGGAAGTAAACTCGGCGACTGTTCATGGCCGGGGTTTTCAGGAACTGCTTTTGAACCCATCGACGGGTATAAAGGCGATTTTGCACGGACCTATTTTTACATGTCAACACGGTATTATACCGAAGATGGCAGCTGGAATGTCACCGACATGACCAACAAATCACAGTTGAAGCCCTGGGCGCTACAGATGATGCTCGTTTGGGCCAGCGAGGATCCTGTTTCAACCAAAGAAACCGACCGGAACAATACCTTGTATGGGATCCAACACAACCGCAACCCATTCATCGACCATTCCGAATATGCAGGCCTGATCTGGGGTTATCCGGTGGGAATGGCTGATCAAAAAAACAGGAACTACCACCTTATGGTTTATCCCAATCCTGCCACCGATCGTTGTTCTGTTACTCTTCCTGCGGAAATGGTCAGCACGGGCCTGCAAATTATGATTATTTCCGTGACCGGCATGAAGATCAACCCGGACTATTCTTTGGATGGAAATTCTCTTTTGCTGAATGTTCAGGCGCTTCCCGCCGGCATCTATTTTCTGATGCTGAACGGTGAATCCGGGGTGTACCAGGCAAAACTGATAAAGGAATGAATAAAAAAACCCTGTCATTAGCAGGGTTTCTTTTTTCACTGACATCAACACATTTACCAGCAAAAACTGTAAGATTGCCGGTAAATAGGTGCAAAGATCATACACCCCGGAAAAGCCTACAAACTGGAATAGGTAAACGGGCTGTTTTTAAGGACGAACAACGAGCCTGTACCGAAATCTCAGGTTAAAGAAATTCCGGCCAGGAGCCATTTCCATAATGGCATGTATTCAATTTCACCCTTTAAACCAAACCAACCGTGGGTTTCCGATTTTTCAACGTTATCTGTTAGGATGATTAACCGGTTACATCGAAGCTCGGCCCCGGCTTTGAGCAATGACCGTATCTCACGGTTATTGACTGCCGGGTTACTTACATCAGCGCTCACCTGGATCAATTGCTCAATACTCATCCCTTGCTGTACCACGAAATCAACTTCCTCTTTTTGGTCATTTTTCCAGTAAAACAGGTTCAACATTCCCTCTAATTCCCGGCGCCTGAGTTCAATTGCAACGGCGTTTTCGAGAAGATTCCCTCTGTTGGCGCTGAACCGGAACGCTTTTGCCTGATAAAATCCTGAATCGTAACAATATAACTTATTAGCGGTTTTCATTTGTTCCCTGACTTTATAGGAAAACCTCGGAACTTTAAAAAAAAGAAAAGCTTCTTCAAGATAACCGTAATACTTCTCAATAGTATGGTCACTTTTGGCATTGACTGCCCTGGTAAGCGATTTCAGGGTAAATTCCGCGGAAATATTCGAAATCAGGAATTTCGAGAGATTGTCTAACAAAACCGGAAACCGTATATTGTAACGTTTTACGATGTCTTTGAACAAAACCGAATCGAAAAGAGAAGCAAGATAACTCCTTGAATCCAGATTTTTCACCCAGGGCTCAGGGAAACCGCCGTTAATGATATATTTCGCGAATGCAATTTGCTTTTCAGCATTTGTCAGGGAACTCTCTGACAACGAAATTACTTCGCGAAAAGAAAATGGCAGCAAACAGGTCTGAACGTGTCGGCCTGTGAGATGACTGCTTAATTCGCGGCTCAACAATTTTGAATTACTTCCTGTCAGGATCAAACGATATCCTTCGCGCTGCAGGCGATTGACAATCAATTCCCATTGGGGCACATTCTGGATTTCATCAAAAAGAAGTGTTTTCGGTTGGTCATAAACGACCCCTACGGCCGACATGATCTCATCAAAACGGGTAACCCCAAATAAAGTCTCATCGTCAAAGTTTACGTATGCTTTATTATTCACCTCCCTCAGTGCATGCATGCAAAAGAATGATTTTCCGGCACGCCTCGGTCCGATGACCACGCTCATCAAATCAGTATCCATCCCCTTCATTACCACCTCCCGGCTGATATATGTTTCCGTCAGCCGGCGCTCATATTCCTGTTTTTGTTTCAATACGATTTCCTGAAGCATTCTGTGCAATTTAAATATTATACTACGCAAATTTAGTATGTTTTTGCATAATATACATTTGAATTTGCCTGTTTTTCATGAAATTTTCCGGATTTTATCATTCCTAAGGGGGCGAAAACCGGGAAATCCCTGGGGCTGATGACGTCAGGTAAAAAAATGGACCAATATTTGAGCTTTTCCTTTGATATTGAAACCTTTTTAAACCACTATAATCACATTTTTACCCGCCGGGCCCTCTCCCGGATCACCGGGATCAATGAAGGCTTGTTAAGCCAATATGCATCGGGTCGCAAACACCCGCGGCCGGCCCAATCGAAAAAGATTGAGTACATCCGGAAAATGTTTATCTTCGTACCATGTGCGAAAAACAGAAACCGGTATTCAACAAGCGCATTTTCTGGGATGTCGATTTCGAAAAACTCGACTACGATCTCCGGGCCAATTTCGTCATTGAACGGGTGTTCGAGCGGGGCGATGTGGACGATATCCGCCAGTGCCGCAGGTATTACGGCGATGAAAAAGTGAGCCAGGCGCTGCTGAAAGCGAAATTCTTACCGGAGCATCGCATACACCTTGCCAGCGCAGTGATCGATAAACCATTGAATGAATTCAGATGTTACATACTGAGACAGTTGCACCCGGAACTTTTTCCCTACTGAAAAAGTTGATGGAATTGCCATCGCTGAAGCCATTTTCACTGGTTGGCGGAACCGCCTTAGCGCTTCGGTATGGACATCGCAGTTCTGTGGATCTTGATTTGTTCTTTCATCAGAGATTTGACCAGCAATCGCTTGCAGATGAGTTAAAACAGACATTTGGGGATGATTTCGATTACGAAGGCGGACATAAGCAATTTGGAATTTTCTGTTACATCGAAAAAATTAAAGTTGATATTGTTTACTTTCCGCATCTGCCAATTTCAGAAATTGAAACAGAAGAAAATATCAGAATGTATAGCAGCGCTGATATTGGCGCCATGAAGGTTCAGGCTATGCTGGGCAGGGGAAGAAAGAAAGATTTTTGGGATTTATATGAGCTATTGAAACATTACCCACTGGAGCAACTTATAAACTGGCACAAACAGAAATATCCAAGTCAAATGCTGGCGATCAGTATCCCCAATGCCATTACATACTTTGTTGATGCCGATGAAACAGAAGCCCCGGTAAGTTTTAAAAACCAGACCTGGGAAGG
>DYSO01000189.1 GCA_020718225.1 Draconibacterium orientale
GTCAGGCCCAGAAAGATGAGTTCCCTGATGGGTTTTTTTTCGATTTTTCCCGGACGGAATTTTCTGAAGAGGATCCCGATAATCCCCGATGAAAAAATTACAGCAAGCCCCATCCATAAGCCATCGCCTCCAAGGATGATGCGATAAGCGCCGGTAATAAGGATTGCCGTAAGGGTTGGGATGGAGCCAAAAAAAAGTCCTGAAACGGAGAGCAACACCGACCGGGTATCGAAAACGAGACCGGGGACCAAAATCCATGGGGTAAGCATGATCACCATCCCTGTTGCCCCTAAAAACATACCGGTCAGCAATTTGTCGGAGAAGGTGAGTTGACCGGGTTCCTTGCCCCAGTAATAACCTCCGAGCAGACTGACTGCTATCAGTAAAGCGATATTATGAATAATGCCAAGGATCATATCCGGATTCATAGGCATGGAAATGGAAAAAGAACCGAAAGTGACTCTATTTTTTCAAACATGGATAAATTATTCATCATATATCAACGGTTCTTCAAGCGACATATCCATCACCATGGATTGATATGATACAGAGATCCAGGTATTGAACAGGTCGAATGTCAAAGGATTTGGCCATAGCGAATCATCCGTGATCCAACTGTACAGCTCTTCTTCGAAGATTTCCAGGTAGTTTTCACTCAGCCACTCCCGGAAATCTTCTTCTGTGTCCAATACATCAATGAGATAAACAGTCGATTCGTCATAGGCTAACGGGTTCCGGTACGGCATTGGATTTTTCGGGTCCAGGGTATTTACCCAGTCGATGAGGGGATTTTTTGCAGAAACGATGATTGCATTACGGTTGATGGGTTGCATAGTTTTTGATTTAGGGGTACTAATTTACGATTTTTCAGTTGACTTTAGATAAAAGTTATCAATCTCCGTTTCGATTTGTTCGCCGTTTCATTGGCAATTTTGTCCTTCTGATCCCATCAAACGCATACAACGCATTGGCCACCGCTGCCGCCGTCGGGACAAGCCCGATTTCGCCGATGCCCTTGGCGCCATAAGGGCCGACCGGATCAGGCTCTTCAATGCCAATGACAATGATTTCGGGGGTTTGATGCGCTTTTAACACGCCACAATCAGCCAATTTTGAACTTATCAGCCGTCCCTTCTTCATGGGAAGATCTTCAGTTAATGCATAACCCAAGCCCATGTGGACTGCGCCCTGGATTTGTCCTTCAAACAGCAACGGGTTCATGATTTTTCCGGCATCGTGGGCAGCATAGACCTTCTCAATGTTTCCGGAATCGTTTAAAACAACGAGTTGGGCTGCATATCCATATGAATAGTGTGTGATGATCTTCTCCACATCGGCGCCAGGTTTTGTAGTCCAGTCACAACAATATCTCCCGGTATACGATTGTCCGGCAAGGTGCCGTAAAGCGTCATTCAGTTTTTCTCCGGTCAGGTCCGTACAGGATCCTGCAAACTGATCGAGGTCTTCCCGTAATGACGATGCTGCATCAATGATTGCATTTCCCAATAAAGCGGTAGCCCTGGATGATGTGGTCATGCCGGTGGGCAATTCCGCTTTGGTATCCACCGCTACATCAATCAGGCCGGGGTCGATCCCTGTTTCCTGGTTTAAGGTCTGAATTGCCATATTCTGGATACCCTGTCCCATCTCGGTCCAGCCATGTTCAATCAGTGCCCGGCCATTTTTTTGAATGGTTATCCTCACGTCGCTGAAGTCTGTCATCCCGTTCCCGACGCCTGAATTTTTAATACCACAGGCCAGCCCTGCATATTTTGAACCATAAAAATGTTCCCTGAGCGCCAGCAGGCATGCCTTGATGCCAACCCCTTTTCCAAGAACCTGCCCGGTGGCTGTCATTTTACCTTCATCCAGGGCATTGTCGAAGCGAAATTTCCAGCGATCGAACATTCCTTTTTTACAGAGTTCATCGATGCAGCTTTCGAGGGCAAAAGCAGCCTGGTTGGCGCCAAAACCGCGCATTGCGCCGGAAGGGATATTGTTTGTATAAACGGTAAGCGATTCAATATTCACAAAGGGTACATGGTAGCCGCCGGTAGCGTGACCGGCAACCCGTTCCATTACTTTAGTCCCGACAGAAGCATAGGCGCCCGTATCGCCAATGGCTTTCAGTTTGATCCCGGTTAGCATTCCCTGTTCATTGCATCCCAGGCTGATTTCCATCCATACCGGATGTCGTTTGGGATGCATGATGATCGATTCCTCCCTGGAGAGGTTAACTTTTACCGGTTTCTGTAAAATCCAGGAAAACAGTGCAGCATGGCCCTGTACCGTTAAATCTTCACGGCCGCCAAAGCCGCCGCCACAAGGCACCAGTGTAACCCGGATCTGTTTCCTGTCAATTCCCAGAAGCGGGGCAATTTGTTCCTGATCAACATATATACCCTGTCCCTGGCTGTAAAGATGTATCCCTTGGTCAACAGGGATGGCAATAGCAGCTTCTGTTTCCAGAAAAGCATGTTCAATCCGTTGGGTTTCATAGATGCCTGTTTCCAGATATTTCGAATTCCGGAAATCCGCTTCGTCCGGTGAACCGCGGTGAATGATACATTTTTCAAGCAGGTTTGCTCTTCCCGGGTGAACTTCCGGAGTGTCGGGTAACAATGCCTGGTGGACATCCGAGACAGGTTCCATCACTTCATATCCGATCCGGATCCGGCGGGCAGCTTCGCGCGCTGTCATTTCATCTTTCGCAACAACACCGGCAATAACATCACCGATGTACCGGGTGATTTCACCCACTGCTATCATCAGGGGCCAATCGTGGATTATCAAACCGGTAAAACGGTCCCCCGGGATATCTGACGCAGTAAAGACCCGCTCTACGCCTTCCATTGTCATCGCTTCTGTAATATCGATGGATACTACCCGTGCCCTGGGATGATCGCTGAACCTGAGAGCGCCATAAACCATTCCATCAACCTGAATGTCACTGACAAATTTTCTTTTTCCGATGGCCGTTTCATAGCCATCGTATTTTATCAGGGATTGCCCGGCTCCGGCAGGGGTAAAGGGCGCCAAACCGGGGAAATGAGTCACCTCTTGATCTGTTGTACTTGGATCCATAAACGGTTGGAGTGGAACTGGCCCAAATTGTTTTATCTGAGGTTTGTGGTTGTGCAATGAACCGGATGGGTCTGTCTTGTCCCGAATAGTTTTTTTATCACTTTCCCTGAGAATTTTCAGGGCCTCTTCGATGGCATCAACGATTTTAACATAACCGGTGCAACGGCAAAAATTCCCCTGGATGGCTTTTTTAATCTGATCGTGTGTCGGATTTGGATTCTCACCAAAAAGGACTTTTGTGCGCATGATCAGTCCGGGTGTACAGAACCCGCACTGCACCGCCCCCTTGTCAACAAAAGCGTTTGCAATGATATCCCTGACACGCTCCGGGATCCCTTCCATGGTAACGACACGGGTCCCTTCCAGAAACTTCATTTTACGGGTACACGATAATTTTGCCTTCCCATCAATTTCAACCATACAGGCTCCACAGGATGCCTGGCCGGAACAGCCATCTTTTACAGAGGTGATCCCAGCCTGTTCTCGTAAATAGTGTAACAATGACAGGTTTTCATCACCCGAAAATTCTATTTCCCGGTCGTTCAGGTAAAAAGTGATCATGGGAGGGTAATTATAAAAAATGTTTCTGGATGAATAAATCTACCGATTGAATATCTGGTTCAACAGCATCCGGAATGCGAATGGATGACTGAACGGCGCCAAGATCCTTAAGTCCGCTGCCGGTAAGCAACACCACGTTTTTAGATCCATCGGGCATAAAACCCTGATCGCGGTATTTCAGCATCCCGGCGAAGGCAGCCACGGCCGCAGGTTCAGAAAATATTCCTGTCGATCGTGAAAGCAGCAGCGATGACTCCAGGATTTCCTGGTCTGATACTGCAACGAACTCGCCGTGATACTTCTCTGTAAAACCCGCTGCCATGTAAAAACATTTCGGGACATCAACAGAAATGGAATCGGCTATGGTTTTCGAGGAAGTTGCTACGAATTGTCCGTTTTTCAGATTGTTCATCAGGTTGCTGCTCCCCATTGCCTGAACCCCAACCAGCGCCGGCATCCGGTCGATGATACCGAGCTTCAGCAAATCTTCAAAGCCTTTGTAAACGCCTGTAAAGATTACCCCATCGCCAACCGGGATGAAAATCCGGTCGGGTATCTGCTGATTCAATTGTCGGAAAATTTCATAGGAGACGATTTTTTTACCCTCGATGGTTAAAGGATTATAAGCAGTGTTCCGGTTATAGAAACCATATTTTTCCGAGATATGCACACTCAGGTCGAAGGCATCGTCGTATGTTCCCCTGACCGGAACCAAAGTGGCGCCATACATCAGTATCTGGGTCAGTTTTGCCAGCGGAGCTGCATCAGGTACAACGATCATCGCACGTTGACCCTGCGAAGCGCAAACTCCGGCAAGAGATGATCCCGCATTGCCCGTGGACGCAGCAACCAGTGTTTGTATCCCATTCTCTTTTGCCCAGGCCGAAACCAGAGCAGAAGCACGGTCTTTGAATGAAAAGGTCGGATTCTGCGAATCATCCTTCAGATACAATTCGAAATCCATTGTTTGTAATAACCCTTCCTCTTGTCCAACCTGTCCAACTCGTCCAACCTGTCCACCTGTCCACCTGTCCAACCTGTCCAACCTGTACATCGGTGTCTCCCCGATCTTCAGCGTTGGCCATGAATTCATATGACGGATGGGTAGCAGCGGAAGAAAGTGATCCTGCTCAAGGCATTCGAACAGTTTATTTTCAGAAGATAAATCGCGAATTTGTCGATATTGGTAAATTGTTTTCAAAATACCGTATGGAGGCTGACCGGGTTTATTCTTCTTTTTACAGACAGGACAGAGGTAGATGACTTCATCTCCGGAATATTCTGCTTTGCAGTCAACACACTCAAAGTGAAATTTTTGAGACATGCCTTGATAATTTATTTGATTTTCATTTTTCAATCAGTCAGCTAAAGCAGACTGCAATAGATATTTCTTCTTTCT
>DYSO01000040.1 GCA_020718225.1 Draconibacterium orientale
TATTTAAAGAAGAAATTCCCGGTTTCATTACCAGGGAAATTTCATTGGAACATATTCCAAAGGGTCTTTATTTAATCAGCATCAGTCAGGGAGATAAAAGTGGAATCCGGAAAATCATCAGGCAATAGCACTTCCTCGGGATATTTCCGGATAGTGGATAGAGGGGGACAGGTGGGACAGGTTGGACAGGGGGAATAAGGTTAGAGGGATGAGGTGGGGGTTCGCTCATTCATGATTGCCTTCTAACCTCGTCAATAAACTCATTGAATAAAAAAAGCTTGTTCTTCAGTATCCCGAAAATTATTTCCAGGTCGATCTTCTCATAGCGGTGTACTATGAAATTCCTGAATCTTACCATATCTCCATATTCAGGCAGCGCTGATAAAATGCCCAACTCCTGAAGCTTTAATATGTTTTCCGATGCCGAAGGCATGGGAGGTACTTCATTCAGGGCCAGGATCCGTTCGCTGATATCGATCATCACTTCGGTACAGACCTGCAATGCCCGTTCAACGGCATTTTGCAGTAATGAGCTGTCGCGTAGCTGAATAAAAGATGCAATATGCCAACTCTCTATTTCGGCCAGCTTTAGCTCGATGATCCTGAGCTTTGATTCAATGATCCCATTGTACTTCATATCCCCGGTATTGAAGCTGCTTTTTCATCCATGCAACGGTATCTTCGTAGTTGCGGCATGTTTGAGAATAAAAGGAGGCGTGTAGTTCCCTCGCTTTATCCCTGATAAACAGAATTTTCCCCTGCAACACTGAAAAGGCCAGCTGATCTCCGGCATCGTTCAGGAACACAAGATCGCAGAGAGCCCCGTTGGTGTTTTTCTCAACCAGCCCCATAATTTTCGGGATGAGATCAATCCTATCTGCATGTTCACCGATCCACACCGCAATATCAACATCTCCCCCGGGCCTCACTTTTCCATCCTGTGCCGATCCGAAAAGATAGGCAAACAGAATCTCTGGAAATTGTCTGCGCAACTCCAATGCCAACACATCTGGATGAAAAGTGAGATTATCCATTGGTTTACCGCTAATTAATAAACAAATATACGGTGAAGAATTTGAACAAGCAATAAAGAAATTTTACGATTGGCATCACCGGTTGGTTCCGCCGGGCCCTGCTTCGCTCCGGAATGCTTTGAATGCAACAATGCAGCAATGCTGACTTTCGCTATTCCTTCAGATCAATTGCTTTTTCAACGAGAAACTCCCTGATCACTGTATCGGGAACAGCGGGTACAATGAACTTTACAGGCTCGGAGTAGTCGATATCGGCAAAAAAACTGAGTTGCGCGCGAAAAAGTTTTTCTAAAAACAGCTCCTCGAAAATCTGAATTGCCCGGATCGAAATCTGGGAAATGGTGAAATGATCTCTAATCAAAAAGTACAAATCGACATAATCTTTCCATTTCGACCTACGACCCAGTGCATAAGCCTTCATTGCAGCAAGGTCAAGAAGTTCGGGCAGGCGGATATCTTTTTCAAATTCACAGGGGACGGCAATCTGAAAAGGGTATTCAGAAAATGTTATTTTTACACCGTTCAGGGTTAGATTCAACTGTTCTGCAACTTTTCTTGTAACGGTATAGCGAAATGGAAACCGGTTGATCTTCAGGATGATGCTTTTATGGTTAAGCGGCAAATTTTAAAAAAGGTAAAAGTCAATCGATTGACGGTGGCCGATGTGGAGTGCAAGGCTGTTCCGCCAACAAGAAAGAACTCCCTCCTGAAGGATTTTAACAGGGGTAGCAAGCCTGATTGTGCACCGGTTAAAATTTCTTTATGCATGATGGGCAAAGTAAAGAGAGAAAAAATTATAGACCTCTGGAAAATAGTTTACTTTTTGTCTTCCTTCTGCATGTTGAAAAACATTCGCAACCTGTTTTACACCCATTAACCGGATCAGTTCGCGAAAATCAGCAAGTGTACCATAGTTCAGAATGTATTCCACCAATACAGCTTCACTAATCTCCTCTTTCTTATCTCCGGAGATAGACCAGAACAAATCGCTGTGATCGCGGATATATTGTTTGACTGCGGGAAAATGCAATGCCCAGGTTTTAATTATTCCGTCTGACACTCATTTTTACCCTGTAAATATACAAAAAATTCTGACCGGCAGTAGGTTCGATATAGGCATGTCACCGGCTGCCGTCACTGGACTATACAGAACTCATGAAGGCTACCCTGACCTTTCAGGCTCCGGTTTTTTGTATCTGCCTGCAATGAGTATATATTTATCGGAGTGAAATATATTATTCTAATAGCTTGATATTCAACATTTTTTTTATTATCTTTGGGGTTCTCTGATAATTATCGCATTTCCCATTTCCGGGAATAGATGCTTCGAATTCATATAAAACATATTTAATTCAGTTTTCAGGATGTGGGGATAACGTATCTAAAAACACCAAAACCTTTGTAACATGAAAACCATTTACTTATTTCAGAAAAAAATCATCATCATCCTTTTATTATCTGCATTCCTTCCTATGGGTTCCTGTGATAAATCGGGAAATGACATACCGATTGTGATCAGACTTGATCCTTATAAAACTACCCTTAACGTTATATTTTTAAATGCTAAAACACAGGTTCCGATCGGATATGATGACAGTAAAAAAGTGCAGGTACAAGTATTGGGCCCCGATGCCAACCTGGTATCCGATATCAGTGGCGTTTCACAAACCACCTACACTTCGGCAAGGGGGTTTCTTACCCTGGGGGTCAGTAAATCGGCGGTCCCATCGCCTTCAAACCCGGTTAAATTTACCATCGTGGCTGAAGCGGATGGATATGTATCCACCTCATCTCCGGTGAATATGGTTGGTGAAATCCATGGTTCCATCCAGATTCAAATGGTTGAAATCGCCAATACACCGAAAGGGACAGTCGCCGTTGTAAATACGGAATTGCAGGTTAATCAGGGGGTTGTTGCGAACACCTTTCAGATTACAACTCCCATTGTAGCATCAAGCAATACAAAAGCAGTATTGACCATTCCCCGGAATACCGTCATCAAAGATGCTTCGGGGGCCCCTCTTGAAGGAAATATTACGACTACCCTCGTGTATTTCAACAATATTGACGACGAGTCGATACAATGCTTCCCTGGTGGTTTGATGGCAAATATTGACCAGGCCGGCATTGAAAGTGATGTGATGTTTTATTCAGCCGGATTTGTGGCGCTGGAGATGAAAGATGGCTCCGGAAGAAAAGCAAAATCTTTTGAAAATAATCAGATCCAGGTTTGTATCGATGTTCCACCGCAAACCTTTAATCCTTTGACAAATACCACCGTACAGGACCAGGATGAAATTCCACTCTGGAGTTATGATCCTTCGGGCGGACAATGGTATTATGAAGGAGAAATGTTGGTTTATTTTCAAAACGGCAGCCTGACCGTCAATGGTTTTTTCTCTCATCTCTCTTATTGGAACTGGGATTGGTGGTGGGGAGGAGAATACTGTTCGGTTGGGTGCCAGCTTCACTTCATCAGCAATACTTTTCCCGAAGGGTATCCGGTTGGATGTTATTTTTTAATTCATCGGCAATCAGATGGCGTTTTATTGGACGATAGCAGAAACCATTGGGGCGATGGCATGTTTGGCGGAGGTACAGGCAGTGGCACCCTGGTGCACATCGGGGAGACCTTTCAATTTATGCTGGTAGCGCCTGGGATACCAGTTGTTATTGAAATAAGGGACTATTGGTACAATACAACCATTGGCGCCCAGATCGTTAACGATCTTTGTTCCGGAATGTACGATGTTGAACTCACCCCTCCTCAACTACCCCCTTCCGACAGTGTGGAGGTAAAGGTAAACGGATATTGCCCCTCCCATCCAAACGACACGGTATATCCATCACTGGGTTATTATTATAAAAACATTACCCACAACGGCCCCTGGACCAGCGGTTATATGGTTTCCGGAAAAACAACCCTTTACAATATGATATTGGGAGATACCTATAAGTTTGGCATGACCTTTAACGGAATTTATCAGGAATACGATATGACCATTGTCCAATCTGGTTTTTATATCTACAGCGTTCAATTCACGCAGGAAATGTGCGATGAAATAGTGTATTGAAACAGGTTAAACCAGGTTAACCAGGTTAACCGGGTTGACCTGGTTTAACTTGGTTTAACTTGGTTTAACTTGGTTTAACTTGGTTTAACCTGGTTTAACTTGGTTTAACTTGGTTTAACCTGTTTAACCTGTTTTTTGTTGACAACTTGCGAAAAACATTTGACATGAATGATCCATCAAACCGGGTTTCAATGTAACTTTGTACATTACCCAAATTGATTTATCATGGACAAACGGATATTTCCCATTTTTTTATTGATGGTATGGCCCCTGCTGACAATGGCACAGGGCGTTTCCATTTATACTACCAGCCGTGAAACAGGGATTGCCTATGCCCCCATCGGGGATACCGGTATCTGGGTTACTTCCTGGAGGGCAGGAAACAATCCCAATAACAACCGAAGCTACCCGGTCCCGATTGGTTTTTCGTTCAACTACCTGGGTTACAGTTTTTCCGAAGTCAGTGTTTCGACAAACGGGTTTATCGATTTTTCGACCAATCCGGCTGCTGGCGACCTGGATAAACCCTATGGATTTGATAACAACGCTTTTTCCCTCCCCTCGCCCAACGGGACCCTGCTGGCCATCGCCCCGTTTTATGATGACCTGATGGTAACCTGGGAATATTCGCTGACAAGCAGTATTAAATATGTTACATCAGGCGTTTCGGGCAACCGGATTTTCACCCTCGAATGGGTCCATTTCTCAATAGACCAGTCAAATACCGATCATGTGAACTTCCAGGTCAAACTGTATGAAGCCGACAGCAAAATTGAATTTATTTATGGTTCCATGAACGCTGCCCTGATCACCCCGAGTTATACCTGTGGCATCAATGCTTCCCTGCTATCGGTACCACCCAATGCTGCACAACTGTTGACACAGCAGTTCGCAAATTCTTCCAACTTCGGGTCAACCCCAAAAAACAATCTGAGCGCCATCCCCGAATCAAATTCCAAAATAACATTTACCGGCTGTCTCCTGCCCGGAGCTGCCGGACCTATCGACGGTCCCAACCATGTTTGCCTTCCGGCTAACGGATTGTTCTTCTCCATACCGCCCATCCCGTCAGCCACAGGTTATATATGGACGCTCCCGGCAGGTTTCACCATTGTCAGCGGGAACAATTCATTTTTTATTACCGTCAACGCGGGTTCTAATGCCAATCCGGGCAACATAACGGTTTCCGGCATCAATACCTGCGGTACCGGAATCGCAGCAACAAAACCCATTACCGTCAGTACCCGTCCAACGCCTACCATCACCGGTCCTGCAACAGCCTGCGCGGGCACTATTGAATATAGCTTTACAACCCAACCTTCGATGTCGAATTATCAGTGGACCGTTTCACCCACAGGTACCATCACCTCCGGATTGGGGACCAATACCATAACGGTGGTGTGGCCTGCCAGCAGTATCGACACCGTCCGGGTCAATTACAATGATATCAACGGATGTCCTGCATTTTCCCCGGGCAGCCATCCGGTGACCGTGTACCCGGCCACAACTCCTGTCATCACAGGTCCCGACCAGGTTTGTATCAATTCACAAGGAAATATGTATACCACAGAACCGGGAATGAGCGGTTATATCTGGACGGTACCCTCCGGTGGTACCATCACCGGCGGGGGTACAACCAACAGCAATACGGTTACTGTTACCTGGAATACCGCAGGGGCACAATCAGTCAGCGTCAGTTATACCAACCCGAATGGCTGTGCATCTCAAACGCCCACGAGTTATCCTGTCACCGTCAATTCCCTTCCGGTACCCTCCATAACCGGCCCTCAGGCAGCATGCATCGGATCGACTGGAAATGTCTATTCAACCCAACCGGGTATGTCAAATTATATCTGGCAGGTTTCATCAGGCGGTACCATCACCTCCGGAGGAACGACAACAAGCAGCTCGGTTACCATAACCTGGAACACTTCGGGATCAAATACAGTGAGTGTTAATTATACTACACCTTCGGGTTGTTCTGCGCTGGAACCAACCCTCTTTAATTTGATGGTCAGCCCCAGACCGACACCGACCATTACCGGACCAGCCAATGCATGCCCCGGTTCAGCCAATAATGTTTATACCACCGAAAGCGGGATGAGCAATTACATCTGGAGTATCTCCCCGGGGGGAATCATTACAGCAGGAGGAAGTTCAACCAGCAATATTGCCATTGTAACCTGGAACAGTCCGGGTGGACAGACCATCAGCGTCAATTACAACAACCTCCATGGGTGTTCAGCCCTTACAGCCACTGCCTACGGGGTTTATGTTGAACTTTTACCCATTCCCCTCATCACCGGTCCCGATACGGTTTGTGAGAATTCAATGAATAATATCTATTCAACTGAAACGGGGATGTCGAATTATGTCTGGTCTGTTTCTACCGGAGGAGTGATCACCGGAGGCGGGACCACAACGAGTCCTTCTGTCACGGTGCACTGGATTTTACCGGGACCGCAATCGGTTGGGGTAAATTATACCAATGCCACCGGATGCCAGACAGTTTCACCCGGCATACTGGATGTGGTGGTTGATACCCTTCCCATCCCCACCATCACCGGCCCGGATAGTGTTTGCGTGGCCACTTCCGGGAACATTTTTTATACAGAACCAGGGATGACCGGTTACGACTGGACCGTATCCCCCGGAGGAGAGATTATCAACGGGGCAGGGAGCCCATTGGTTGAAATTACATGGGCATATTCCGGCGCCCAATCGGTCAGTGTGGTTTATACCGACGAACAAGGATGTACCCCGGCCACCCCTTTCCTGTTTAATGTTGAGGTTCTGCCGCGTCCGCTCCCCACCATCACCGGCCCGGAAATGACCTGTGTGGGAACGTCGGGGTATATCTATACCACCGAGCCCGGGATGACTGGTTATGTATGGAGTATCTCACCGGGAGGGGCCATTACCGGCGGGTCGGGTACCAGGGCTGTCACGGTTGCATGGAATGCAACGGGGCTTCAATCCATCAGCGTGGAATATACAACCCTTTCCGGCTGTGCCAGCGCTGCTCCGACCGTGAAAGAGGTTACTGTCAGCCCGTTACCACTGCCTTCTGTCAGCGGAAATACCAACCCCTGCGTCAATTCCGGCAGCTATTCCTATACCACTGAGGGAGGAATGAACAGTTATATATGGAGCATCGCACCCGGAGGGATCATCATATCGGGAGAAGAGACCAACACCGTACTGGTTAGCTGGATCGGGGCCGGTGCACAATGGATTATGGTTAATTATACTACCCCGGGGGGATGTACCGGAACAACCCCGGGAAACCTGAACGTTGTTGTTTACCCGGTTCCGGGAGCTGCCGGTACCATTACAGGCCCGGGTGAAGTTTGCACCGGATCGTCGGGGGCGCCGTTTTCCGTCGATTCTGTCCCCAATGCCCTGAACTATGTCTGGAATCTGCCCCCGGGCGCCGTCATTGCCACCGGATCGGGAACGCGAAACATCACTGTCAATTTTGCTGTCACCGCCACTTCGGGCGATATCACGGTTTTTGGGTATAATGCATGTGCCAGCGGACAACCATCCCCTCCGTTGTCTTTAACGGTAAATGCATTGCCTTCGCCAGCCGGGCCCGTGACGGGACTTGATACCGTGGCCCGCGGCGCCACCGGTATTGGTTATTCTGTGCCGGTGGTTGAACATGCCACAGGATATGAATGGACAATCCCCCCCGGGAGTTCCATCACCTCGGGGATGAATACCAATGCCATCCTTGTCGATTTCTCACTTGCGGCCGGTACCGGGAACCTTTATGTTTATGGCGCCAACCCTTGTGGTTTCGGAGGCTCCTCCCCCATTTTCCTGGTCACCGTGACCGATCCGCCAGCCGCACCTGTAATTTTTCAGATTGCAGATTCGTTGTTCAGCAATTATTCGACCGGTAACCAATGGTATTTCAATGGCGACCCCGTCACCGGGGCCACAGGCCGGGCATACCATGTCACACAATCGGGTTGGTACTGGGATGTCGTGTTCCGGTATGGTGTTTTTAGCGAACCCTCAAACCATATTTATGTAAACGTAACCGGGATCGATAATAGGGATGACAGGCAGATTCATGTTTACCCGGTACCCAATAACGGCCTGTTCACCCTTTCGGTTGACAAACCTTCCGATTCGCCCTATACACTGACAATTTACGACCCGATTGGTCTGAAAGTGTTTGAATTGCAGGAAATTCCGGGGAGGGGCGCTTTCGAAAAGAAAATCAACCTTCAACCCATCCCATCCGGTATTTACACTTTAATCCTTCGGAACGACCAGATCCGGTATGTGAAAAAGATCATCGTGACAGGCCCATGAGGAAAACGATTTCCGCCATATCCCTGGTGTTTTTTTTCAGTCAGGCCGTATTTTCACAATATTTCAGTACCGGGCAGGATCCGGCATCGATCCGTTGGCGACAAATCAAAACAGACCGGTATCGACTCATCTTTCCTGTCCCATTCGAAAAGAAAGCACAATACCTGGCCAATATCATGGACCTGGTTGCAGTCCATGAAACGACCACCCTGACGGCCAAAGTGCCACGGATTCCAATCATACTGCATACCCAGTCCTCCTCCTCGAACGGGGTTACCGTTTGGGCGCCGAAACGCATTGAAATGTATCCATGTCCGCCACAGCAAACCTATGCCGAAGAGTGGATAGAACAACTTGCAATCCATGAATACCGTCATGCCGTACAGATCAGTAAGATAAACCGGGGGTTTTCAAAAGCCATTTCCTTTATCTTCGGGGAACAGATCACCGGAGGGATATTAGGGCTGTACGTCCCCATGTGGTTTCTTGAAGGGGATGCAACAGTGACCGAAACAGCGCTGACAAATGCCGGGCGGGGACGGTCGGCTATGTTTGAAAGCACCCTCCGGGCACAGATCGTGGAAAAGGGAGCCTATTCTTACGATAAAGCCACCCTGGGGTCGTATAAAACATTCATCCCCGATGCTTATTCATTGGGTTATTTCATCGTTGCCCAGGCAAGAATTAAATACGGAGCTGCCGTATGGAACGAAGCCCTTGACCGTGTGGCCAAATATCCTTTTATGGTTGTTCCTTTCAACAGCGGTATCCGGAAAGCGACCGGGTTATGGAAAACACAACTTTACCGCCAGTCGCTGACAGAACTTGATTCGGCATGGAAACAACAACTCCGTGCCATCCCTCATGCCGCAGTAAGAAATATCACCCGCAGAAATCCGAAGAACTTCACCAATTATAACCATCCCCTGGTACTGAACGATTCTACCATCGTAGCCGAAAAAAGTTGTATGGACGATGTGACCCGCTACATCCTGGTCAACAGGCATACCGGTAAAGAAAAACGATTGCTAACGCCGGGAAACCACATTGGCGGGACTACCTCCATCGGAGGCGACTGGATGGTGTGGTCGGAATTTGAAAATGGAAAACGGTGGCAGAACCGTAGCTTTGCTGAGATCAGGATGTATCATTTTCCCACGAAAAAACTCCGGGAACTGACCCACCGGAGCCGCTACTTCTCCCCCGTCATTTCCGCTGATGGAAAACAGGTTGCCGCTGTTTATCTCTCCTCCGAGAATCAGTGTTCCATCGATCTCCTGGAAGTACCGACAGGGAAAATAATCCGGAAATACCCCATTCCCGAAGGCACTACTGCCCTTACACCAAACTGGTCGTCAAATGGCCGGAAAATTATTTTTACCTGGCTTACAGAAAAAGGGGAGACGGTGGCAGAACTGGATACTGCCTCGGGGAATATCCACCGGATAATCCCTTTTTATTACAACGATTTCAACGGACCCTCCTGGTTTTTTAAACAATATATCATTTACAGCGTGGATTACTCCGGCGTTGAAAACCTTTATGCACTCGATACCATCACACACGCCATTTATAAGGCCACCACCGCCCGCTTTGCCGGGTACGATCCCGATTTTACCCCCGATAAGAAATTCATGATCTATTCCGATTATACTTCCGACGGGGTTATGATTGTTGAAACTCCGGTTGATACTTCCACCTGGATACCGATCCATCAGGTTGACGACCACTCCATCAAACTTTACGAACCCCTGGCGCTACAGGAGAATATCAATATTCAGGATAGCGTGGTCCAAAGAAACATCTATAAAATGAACCAACTCGATGATTTTGACCTGGCACGCGACACCATCGACGTAAAAGTATATCCGGTAAAACGATATTCCAAAATCGGCCATCTGTTCAACCCCCACAGTTGGGCCCCGTTATCATTCGATGCCGACAACCTGAAATTCAAACCCGGCGTCATGGTACTTTCCCAGAATGTACTCAGTACGATGACTGCCAATGCGGGTTGGGAATATGACCTGAACGAACAAACCGGAACCTTCTATGCCGGTTTAAGTTACCAGGGGCTTTACCCCGTTTTCGACATTCGTTTCGATATCGGGAACAGGGCTGGATGGGCCTCCTTCAAGGGGACAACAGAAAAATTCCGGTTTACATGGCAGGAGAGCAACCTGAAGTTTTACATCAGCATTCCTTGGAACTTTTCTCATGCACGTTATTCAAGGGCTTTGGAGCCATCCATTGGTACGACCCTGATCGGAATCCGGCGCCATGCTTCAACCCCGGAACAATTTACGAGCGGGTTGATACAGACGATGGATTACAGGCTGACCGGCTATCAATATCAGCGGATGGACCAAAAAGACCTCTATCCCCGTATGGGCCAGTCCATCGATGTGAATTACCGCAATACCCCCTTTGGCAACAACAACATGGGCTCCATTTTCGGAATTGCCGGGAACCTTTATTTTCCAGGGATCGTTCGCCATCACGGCATCCGGATATATACAGGCTATCAGCAACGCAATGAAACCGATGATCTTTCCTATTCATATTCCGATGTCATCAGCCTTCCCCGCGGATATAACAACATCTCCGACCCGAAAATCATCAGTTTACAAACCAACTACAAATTCCCTGTTGCTTATCCTGACCTTAGCATCGGGTCCGTTATCTATCTGAAGCGGATTAAGATCAACCTCTTTTATGACCTGTCCAGAGGATGGGATACCCAATCCCTTCAGCCATGCGAACAGCAACCGGCCAACATCTATCAATCCACCGGGGCAGAACTTACCTTCGATTTTCATTTCCTGCGTTTCATGGCGCCCATTGATATGGGGGTCAGGACACTCTACTTTCCCGGTAGCGGAAACTGGGGTTGGGAGTTTATCTATTCGGTTTCCTTCTGACACAGAAAGGGTACAAACCATGCAATTACATCCCGGCCTGTTCCGGGCAACATCTTTGTTTGATGTGCTGAGATAATGCTGATCGTTGCAGGAAGAATAAGAACAATCAATTTTGTCGTATTACCTTTAGCTGTTTATTCCGATTAAGTGAAGATGGTTCTCCTTGCACGTTGTGAAAGGGATAAAAAAATGAAACTAAAACCGGTGACTCAATCAAAACAAGGATTGCACCAGTCGGATCAATTCCGAAAGAATGACAAGATTGTAGCATGAAAAGAGATGATTATCAACCAAACCCTGTAAGGGTGAAATAAAAAAAAACATGGCAGGAACATTTTCACAAATTTATATTCAGGTTGTATTTGCAGTAAAAGGCAGGGAAAACTTATTGCAGAAACCCTGGCGCGATGAGATATTTAAATACATGGCCGGTATAATTAAGGGTAAAAACCAAAACCCGATCATTATTAATGGAGTTTCGAACCACGTTCATTTGTTTATCGAGTTAAAACCAGCAATGGCATTATCAGATCTGGTAAGGGATGTAAAGAATAATTCGAGCAATTTCATTAACAATCAAAAATTTGTTCGGGGTAAATTTTCGTGGCAAGAAGGGTTCGGATCGTTTTCCTATTCACATTCCCAGATCGGGAAGATTGGAATGAAGATTAATATCACCCCTTCGGGCTTAATAAAAAATAGAGATCCGGGTTTAAGATAACACTGGCGATCCGGACAACCTCATCCGGGAAACTAAAAAAAATTACATTTGTACAACGATGATGCCGAAATCGATTACCGGAAAGTTATTATTATGGCGGCTGCGCCATCTGAAAAATTCTCAATTTGTACTGATTCTCAGTATTTTAGTTGGCATTGGCAGTGGTTTGGCGGCCGTTGTATTAAAGAATACCCTCTATTACACCAACTATTTTCTGACCAACGGGTTCAGTTATCACGGCCTCTATTACCTCTATCTGATTTTTCCTGTTGCAGGGATTATTCTTACCATCTTGTTTGTTCGTTATATTGTAAAAGATAATATCAGCCACGGGGTTAGCAAAGTGCTGTATTCTATTTCGAAAAACAACAGCCGGATCAGGCCACACAACACCATTACCTCGTTGATTGCCTGTACGCTGACATTAGGGTTTGGCGGATCGGTCGGGCCAGAGGCGCCTGTGGTCCTCTCCGGGTCGGCCATCGGGTCCAACCTGGGACGGTTGTTCCGGCTTGATTACAAGACAACGACCCTGCTCATCGCCTGTGGCGCGGCCGGGGCCATTTCAGGGATCTTCCAGGCCCCGATAGCCGGGGCCATCTTTGCCATCGAAATTCTGATGCTTGACCTTACGATGGCCACCCTGATCCCGTTGCTGATTGCCACGGTGACAGCATCCCTCATCGGATTTCTACTGATGGGCAATGAAGTCCTTTTTTCATTTACCTTGACCAATCCGTTCATTTTAAAGCATATACCATTTTTTATCCTATTGGGGATATTTGCCGGGTTGATATCCGTTTATTTCATCCGTGGATCCATTGCCGTGGATGCGCTGCTCAAAAAGCTCCGTCTGCCTTTTCGGGTAACCATTGCCGGGATCACGCTGGGAGCCATTATATTTGCTTATCCTTCATTGTTTGGTGAAGGTTACACAGTGCTGAAATCGGTGATCAACGGACAAGGAGGGGTTATCGGAAACCCAGACCTGTTCGGCGCATTCAAAGAGAACCACTGGATGTTCCTGGTAATTATTTTCGGATTTATTTTTTTAAAGGTAGTAGCCATGGCTGTTACACAGGGAAGTGGCGGTATTGGCGGCACTTTTGCGCCGGCCTTATTTGTGGGCGCCATCAGTGGCTATTTTTTTGCCTCTTTTATGAACTATCTTTTCGGCCTCTCTTTGTCGCAGGCCAATTTCGCCTTGACCGGAATGGCCGGTGTGATGGCGGGGGTGATGATGGCCCCTCTGACTGCCATTTTTCTGATCGCGGAAATTACCGGCGGATACCTGCTTCTCACGCCACTTATCCTTGTTTCGGCCATTGCCTATCTGACCACCCATTTTTTTGAAAGCCACTCCATCTATTCCCGGCAACTGGCGGCACGGAAAGAGCTGATTACCCATGATAAGGATAAAGCGGCGCTTTTCTTTATGAACCTGAAACAACTGATTGAAACCAATTTTGCCCCTGTTTCCCCGGGTGCCACACTCAGGGAACTTGTCAGGGTGGTTGCCGGCGCCTCACGAAATATTTTCCCGGTCATTGATCCGGATGGAAAGTTTTATGGCATCGTTATGCTCGATGATATCCGGCAGATCATGTTTGAGCAATCGCTGTACGATGTAACTTTGGTTAAAGACCTGATGACGGTACCCGATTGTTCGATAAGTCCCGATGATCCGATGGATACCGTAATCCACCTTTTTCAACGCAATGAACGATACAACATTCCTGTGTTGAAAGATGGCAAGTATCTGGGGTTTATCTCCCGCGCCAAGCTGTTTTCACAATACCGGGAGATGCTCCGGAAATTTTCGGAAGATTAACAAGGTATATCTCATTCAACAAACCACCAGGTTTCCCAGGTGGATTGAACTTCCGGGCTACCGGTAATCTGAGGGGTTTGATTTTTATTATTGACTGTGACACTTTCCAGCCGGACGTTGGTTAAAACGTCGTCGAATAAATTTTTATAGCTTACCGCCCCTTTGGTGGATTGTAACTTTTTCAGCAGAAAATAGGTAAACATTCCATGGTTTTTTTCTTTAAAGATGGTTGAGCTTTCATCGGCGCTGCTGGAACTCATCACGACCAGGTTACCGGACAGGGTAACCTCTTTCGGTTTAATTTTCACCCCTTTTAAGGCGATAAGTCCCTGATTTCTGGCGCCGCCGCTGAAACAGGCATCCAGAATAACGGTAATGCGCCGTGCAGGATATTTTGTTAAATCTTTATACAATCCGTTCAGGCTGATGGCCGATTTTACATCGGAACCACTGATATCGACAGGCATCAGATAGGGATCTTTGGTCTCTTCGTCAGGAAGTCCATGACCGGAAAAATAAAATATCAAACTCGCTTTCCCTTCCTTCAGTTGGGCAAGGGTGATCAATTTTGCAATGGCCTGCCGCATCTGTCCTAATGTGGCATTGGTTTTTAATATTACGTTTTTTTCGGGGACCCCCAATGTTTTGATACAGTATTGGCTGAATATAAAAGCGTCGTTGGCGGCAGCGTCAACATTGACTTCGCTGTTCAATCCCGTTTGAAAACTGCTGTAATCTTCATTACCGATGGCAACAATATAGGTATCGGGCTGTATTTTTTTTGAAACCGGAATGTTTACATCCACATCCGAAGGGGGAAATGCCGGTTTTTCCTCCTGAACCGGCTTTTTCACGGCAACCATTGGTTTAGTACCCAATACTTTAATAACTGAATCGGAAATCATCTGGGCCGCCAGTTTATAGGCTTTCCCGTTGGCGCCCTGATAATCGGTACCTCCTCCTTTTATTGCGGAAAACTCCTGTATATAATTCAACTGATCATTTCCGGTTACCGTAAGAGATGCATCTACATATGCAAAACAGAGGTTGTTGACATTGCTGCCCCGCCGGGAATTTGCCTGAATCGTGACCACATAGTCGCTTTTTATGGTGTCGTCCGGGGTCAGACAACGAAATCCATTTTTCACAAGCATGTTTTGCAGTTTTGGGGCAATATAGGATGGATTGCCTGGGTAATCAAAAAAATACTCTTTCGCCCGGATTAAAACATTCATCTGCGCCCATGCCCCCTGAAAAAGAAAAAACAAAACTAAAATCAAAAAGTTCCTCATCTTTTTCTATCTTGTTAAAAAACCTGTCCAACCTGTCCAACCTGTCCAACCTGTCCAACCTGTCAACCTGTCCAACCTGTCCAACCTGTTCTACCTGATATATTCCCTGCTAATATAGCCCTGTTTTCCTCCCAGTAATTTAATCAATATCCATTCCCCTTTATTTTCAATCACGGTAAATTCCGTATCTCCCGGGACGCGGGCCAAGGTTTCAGCGCCATTATCCGGCTCTTTTTTTACATCGTAACGATCGTCCTTGTTTCCCCGTGTTTTAACCTTATCGGCCAGGGCATCTGCCCGTTCTGCAAAATCCTGTTTTTCCATAATAACGCCAATGGAGGACAGCACCTGGTTATATGCTATTTCGTTTTCCACCCTGCGAACATCCTCTTCATAAGCAGCAGGATCGATTTCTGCGGCAATGGAATAGTATTCTTTGGCCTTTTCATAATTTCCGACGATGTCGTACAAACATCCCAGGTTTTTCGCGGCCGGTGCATTGTAAGGGTCTGCATCATAAATGGCCTTCAATATCGGGAATGCTTTTGCCAATTCCCCGTTATCAAGATAATCCCTGACGACCTTTGCTTTATCTTTAAAATCCTTGTTTTTTACCTTTTCAAATTCATATTTGGCATAGGTAAAATGCGGATTAAAATAATTGACGAGTTCGAAGGCAAGATCTTTAATACACAAGTCGGCCATGGCTGAAACAGAAGTCAGGCCACTTCGTTTTTCATCGCATTTTGTTTCGGTATAAACCGATCGTTTATCTTTTGTCCCGATGATCTTCCCTGTGTTGACATCGATGATTTTCATACGGGCATCGGCGGTAACACTGCGTTTTGTACAATATTGCGTGTAACTTTTTCCCGACAGGTCAACCATGGGGTTTTGAGAAGGTTCATCCTTGGTAGTATAAGAGACCGACCCCATAATAATGGCATCGATGCCCAATACTTTCCCGATGGTTGCTGCCTGCGCATCATCTACGATGCCGGTATTGCTCAGGTTTTGTTCATGGAGTACTTTTTCGAGCTGGCTCCGTTCCACGACGGTAAAAATATTGGTCCGACCGCCTCTCTGGAAAGTTTTTCCCTCTTTGGAGGATTGAAACAACCCGCCCCCGGTTTTTTTAATCCCGCGGTTTTCTTTGAATAACTCCGAAACCATAAATTCCGACAAATCCTTTCCTTTATTGCCGGAAAAATCGAGAATGGAAATTTTTGTCACATTTTCCAGGATGATTTCCGGAGGGGTCAGCACAAAGCATTCAATATCCTGGGCAAACGATACATTACCTGCAAGGAAGAGCAGGGCCAACACATGAAATAAAGTTTTCATTTTTCTTATTTTTACAACCTGAGTATGATACATTATCTAAAAACAAATTCCGCCCTGATCAATGCTCAAATATAAAAAAGATAACGGTAGGGAGGTTGATTTTAAAAAAAAAACATACTTTTGGTAATCCGTATTTTGTTACCGGATCAGGGGGCAACCAACCGTTTTTTTCAGCGCCACCCGCTTTTTGATATGATTAAGGTTATCTATATGAAAACCATTACCCGGCTTTACATTCTCCAGGCCCTGATTATCGGTGCCATCATTGTACTCCTGATGGTCTTTAAAATAAACAGCCTTAAGCGGTTAAACCTTTTCCTGAAATCAGCGGATATCTATCACAACCAGATGGTCGATAATATTATGAAAATGGACCAGGAGGTCTTTATGCGACCCCTGCGCGATAACTCCGAATGGGACGAAACGGTTGACTATATTGCAAATCCAACCGCTGCATTCGAAGAGGAGTGCCTGATTACATTACCCCCGACTTTTTCATTCGACCATGTCTGGGTATTCAATCAACAGGGAACCCAGATATTTGCTTACGCTGTTTACGAGCCCCTAAAACTGGATACTTATCTCTCCGACTCCCTGATAAAAAGCACCCTGAAACCGGGGACTCCGTTCTGTCACTTTTTTATTACGGTTAACAGCAAAATTGTCGGGATTTCGGGCGCTACCATAGTCCCTACCAGTGATACCGGACACCGTTCCCCTGCCAAAGGGTACCTTTTTTTTGGCAGGGATTGCAATGACCAGGTCACCCGGCATTTTGAAGAGATATCGGGTGCAAAAATAAAATGTACCCCATCGTCCGGACATCATAAACAATCGACAGACGAAACCCCATTTACCGTTGGTTATAACCTGTTGGATATAAAAAACAATCCTGTTGCCCAACTTTCGTTTTCTTTTCCGACAACCTACGTTTCTGAATGGGAAAGAGATACTTCAATTTTTACGACAATAAACATTTTTCTCGGAATATTTCTGATCCTGATCATCGGCCTGCTTTCCCGAAAGTGGTTTGTCATCCCCCTGAAATCGCTGATAGAATCTTTAAACACGGGCAAAACGGAACATCTTGACCATCTGAAAACCGCGAAAAATGAGTTTGGGGAGATGGCCAGGCTAATTGAAGATTCCTTTATCACTAAAAAAAGCCTACAGGAGGAGATCCAAAACCGGATACAGTCAGAAGTTGTTCTTTCAGCGCTCAAAGAGAAGGCTGAAGAATCGGACCGGTTGAAAACGGCATTTCTTTCGAACATGTCGCATGAGATCAGAACTCCCATGAACTGCATCCTGGGTTTTATTCAATTGCTGGAACAGGAGGATTTTTCCCCGGAAGAACGCCAAAAATACATGTCGATGGTCAATAGCAGCGGGAAGCAGCTGCTCTCCATCATCAACGATATTCTCGACATCTCAAGAATTGAAAACAACCAGATGATGTTGCAACCAGGTTCGTTTGACCTCAATATCGTCCTTGACAAACTATTTCTGTTTTTCAACAACGAAAAGCAAAAATCCGGTAAAAACGACCTGGTCATCGAATTACAAAAAGGGATCTCCGATGGCCCCTGCCGGATTTATTGCGACAGCGTGAGGCTGGAGCAGATACTGAACAATTTACTGAGCAATGCGCTGAAATTCACTGTGTCGGGAAAAATTGTTTTTGGTTATTCCTGTGAGCAGAATCGCCTGCTTTTTTTCGTTCACGACACGGGATTTGGGATTTCAGAACAAAACCGGAAAATAATTTTTGAACGTTTCCGCCAGGGAGAAGAAAACCAGACCCGGAATTTCGGGGGGACCGGGTTGGGGTTACCAATTTCCAGAGGGCTGGTAGAGTTGATGGGTGGTAAAATGTGGTTGACTTCCGAAAGGGGCAATGGTTCCAGTTTCTATTTCTCACTACCCGATGTTTTATTCAAGGGGGAAGCGACTCAGGGAATTGCTCCGGCGCCGGTAAAAGTGCTTGTTGATTTAAAAGATAAAACGATACTCATTGTTGAGGATGTACCGGAAAACATTGAATTGATTGCCACGATGTTAAAACATACCGGGGTCCGGATCCTAAGCGCAGTGAACGGGCAAATGGCCCTTGATTTATGCCATGCCGACAGTTCCATTGATCTGATCCTGATGGATATCCAGATGCCCGTGATGAACGGTTATGACGCTACCCGGGAGATTAAAAAAACCAGGCCTGAGTTACCCGTAATTGCATTGACTGCTTACGCTTTTGAAAAGGATAAAAACAAGTGCAGCGAAGCCGGTTGTAATGATTTTTTAGCCAAACCCATTCTTAAAAAGGAACTTTTAGAAAAACTGGACAATTTTCTGGGAAGGTAGCTTCAATAAAGAAAAACCCACATTCAAATTTTCTGTTGTGTATCTTTACAACTCTGTTTCCCTCCTCTATTTGTGGAACTTCCTGATAAACTCCTCCACTTCGGGGACTCCACCCTGGTAAATGAGGTAACCGTTATAAGGTTCGCGTGGGGTAATTTCGTTGTTAATGGGTGTCAGCATGATTTTTTTCACCTCTTCCAGGTCACTGGTTTGTCCAAGCGCCCAACTGAGTTTGATGAAGGCCGTTTCCGGGAGCATATTTTCTGCCGGTATGATCCCTTTGGCCATGAGGTCGCGTCCGGTATCATAAACAAACATATGAACATATCCCCAGAGGGTTTGAACAGTCATATAAATGGCCACCCCTTTTGCCACTGCCCTTTCAATGGCCGGGTAGATGGGTTTGTTGACATGTCCCAAACCGGTTCCAATGATGATGATCCCTTTATACCCGGCATCCACCAGCGCGTCAATAACGTCGGGTTTCATGTTGGTATAGTAATAGATCATGGTTACCTTTTCCTCATAGAAAGGTAAAATTTTTACATTGCGGTCTTTACGCCTGCGGTTGTAATCATGTTTGATGGGGACTACCCCGTTTCGTGTCACCGTCGCAAGGGGGGTATCGCCGATGGTCCGGAAAGTAGAACGATAGGAAGAGTGCATTTTCCTGACGCGTGTTCCGCAGTGCAGGAACCCATATTCATCGGAAGTAGGCCCGAACATACAGACCATCACTTCTGCTATGTCGCCATGGGCGGCTGCCGTAGCTGCATGCATAAGGTTAAGCGCCGCATCGGAGCTTGGCCGGTCGCTCGAGCGTTGTGAACCGACAAGGACAATTGGGATGGGCGGGTCCTGTACCATGAAGGTCAGCGCCGCAGAGGTATAATGGAGTGTATCGGTACCATGGCCGATGATGATCCCATCGATGCCTTTTTCGATTTCATTGCCAATGGCAACGGCCAGTTTTTTATATTGTTCGGGACCCATGTTTTCACTGAAAACCGCGAATAATTTTTCCGTGGTCAGGTTACATATGTCGGCCAGTTCAGGTACGGCCCCATATAATTCACCCGGTGAAAAAGCCGGTATGACCGCTCCGGTCCGATAATCAAGCCGTGAAGCAATGGTCCCGCCGGTACCCAGTAATTTCACGTTTCGTTTCTCTTTCGAGTAGGGAAATTCCTTTTCGGGAATTTTGTAAACCGCTTTTTTGTAACCAAGCTCGGTAATATTTGTTATTCCATGGATATCAACCCCGATGTTGTACCCGGTAAAAATTTTTAATACAATGTGTTTGTCGTCGGTGTTTTCGGCCCGGGGCAATATGGTCCCCTCAAAGGTGCCCCGTGAGGAGTCAACCCTGACTTTGGCCCAAACCCTGGCATTGAATCGTTGCAAAATGTCGAGGGCACGACCTTTATAACCCTGGAAAATATCTTCGCTCATTGGGATTGAATTCTTGTGTCGTTTGTGGATGGTTCACTTTGTTTGTAGATAGCGTGTTCGGGAGGAGGGGTATGGAATGGCAATTGAAAACCGGGATTAAAGTTGTATCTTATCGCTGAGTTCTTTTAATGAGATGTTCCCTATTGCCGTTTTTCGAAGGTTTCCCATAATCCATCGATGGCCTGCAGTGTTGTCGCCGGAAGTTCGTATCTCCTGGTATTTTTTAACAAGAAAGGGTATTTTTCCGATAATTTCCTGTTTCGGCACGGGTTTGAAATTCAGGGTCGTCAGGATGGAATCAAAATCCATTTTAGGATGCTGATAGAGTTGGAGCAGCATTTTTTTCGCGATGGCCAGGTCAAGGTTCCGGGAGATGAGATATTGCAGCATCTCATAGACTTTCTCGCACGAAAAATCGGGCAGGGCGGGATGGTGTCCCTGGATGTGTTTGAGTGTATGGGCGAGCAGCGAAGCAAAAAACCGGGCCGGGACCCCGAGTTCATGATGCGCTTTTTCGAGGATCGGGGCCAGGTTGTTTTTCAGGATATAGGTATGGGTATCTTCCGGTACTTTCCATTCTGAGAACTGGCGGATCCTGTCGGAGACCTGAACGGGAAGATTTTTAACAGCCTCATCGATGGTGGCATCTTCGAGGGGTATGGGGGCCGAATCGGTATCCGGGTACATCCGGTCGGCGCCGGGTAACACGCGCTCAAAAATAGTGGCGCCATCTTCGAACGATTTCCTCGTTTCGTTGGGAACGCCGGAAAAAGCCATTTTACAGCGCTCTTCAATCGTTTCCAATCCTGTTTTTATATCCTCTTCCGGTCCCCAGAAAATGAGTTGGGCATCGTTTTCCTTACTGCCCAATACCGAACGGATCTTGGTCCATGCTTTTTCTCCGAGGGGATTATCGAACATCTCGGAATGGGCCATATTTGGTTTTTCGATACAAGCGATAACCTTCAGCCGGTCGGAAATTTCATCGGCAAACATCTTCCCGGGTTGTGTAAAATGGGAAAGGATTCCCTGAAATTGGGGTAAATTGACGATATAACTTTTCAGGGGTGTCTCTTTTGCCAAACCCAGCGCTTCGAGTTTGAAATCCTTGGGTTTTATCTCTTTCCAGGTAATTTTCCATCCGGACGGATCGATTGACTTCTCTGTCAATTTTTCTTTGATTGCCAGCAGGGCCCATTGACGGAATGCTTCGTTATGGGTAAGTTCAGGCATCCAGCCGGTATGGGCAACCCCTTTGATTTCGACCCGTGTGCCGCCCCTACAGCTCACATTGACATCGGCGCGGGTAGAGCCGATACCGGTCAACACTTTGCCA
>DYSO01000005.1 GCA_020718225.1 Draconibacterium orientale
GCCTTCCAGCCCTTCCCACTCCGACACACGGACAGAAAGACAATGCAGCAAAAATTAAAGACGTAATATCGGAGGACAAGAACGGCCAGCTTGTAACAGGCGGTATATTTTATTGCCGAGACAGTGGGTATTTCAGCGTTTCTGCATCTAATAAACTTTCGTGTAACTTGACAGGACAGTGCTTCGAAATCGGCAACAAAAACATACCGCCAATCCGTTGGCAACAAGTGTAAAAAGACAGACGAGACCAAAGCTTGCAAAAGAGCTGCAACCGACCGAAGGGAGCTCACGAGCACCTTTGAAAATAAATAATCGGGCGAGTAATTTTGCTTACGCACCCGTGCTAAATTGTTACATTTTAGCTTTTAAAATAGTGAACAGAAAATACTATGACAGATAATTTAGAATTAGAAAAAACCCTTTGGCAAGCAGCCGATAAACTCCGCAACAATATGGATGCGGCTGAATACAAACACGTGGTTTTGGGTTTGATATTCTTGAAATACATTTCGGATGCTTTTGACGAACTATATGAGCATTTAAAAGATACGGAAAACGAAACAGGAGCCAACCCCGAAGATAAAGACGAATATACAGCCGAAAGAGTTTTCTATGTTCCACCACAGGCACGTTGGAAATGGTTACAAGGCAAGGCCAAACTGCCAACAATAGGCAAAGACATTGACGATGCAATGGATGCTATTGAAAAGGACAACGCTACACTAAAAGGAGTTTTACCAAAAGACTATGCCCGACCTGCATTAGATAAGCAACGATTAGGAGAATTGATTGATTTAATTGGTTCAATCACTTTGAGCAAGGGCGGAAACGGAAAAGGCAAAGATGTTTTAGGTTTTGTATTTGAATATTTCTTAGGACAATTTGCCGACGCCGAAGGCAAAAAAGGCGGACAATTTTATACACCGCAAAGCATTGTAAAAATACTGGTTGATATGCGTGCACCCGAACCCGAAAAACGAGTTTATGACGGATGTTGCGGAAGTGGTGGAATGTTTGTGCAAAGCGAACGCTTTATTGAAATGCACGAACACCGAAAAGGCAAGATTTCTATTTACGGACAAGAAAGCAACCCGACAACTCATAAATTAGCTAAAATGAATTTGGCTATTCGTGGTATAGATGCCAAAATTGAATTGGGCGATACTTTGATGAGCGACAAATTTCCCGAACTCAAGGTTGATTATGTAATTGCAAATCCACCTTTCAATGTTAGCGACTACAACATAAACAAAGCCGAAACGCACAAATGGAAATACGGCATACCACCAACAGGCAACGCTAACTACGCTTGGTTGCAGCATTTCGTGAGCAAACTTGCGCCTTATGGAACAGCAGGAATTGTTTTGGCAAATGGAAGTATGAGTTCTGAAATTGCAACCGAAGGAGAAATCCGAAAAGCAATGATTGAAGCCGATTTGGTGGATTGTATGGTTTCCTTGGATAACACAGGCAAAAATGTTAGCAGAAGACTTGGTAAATGGTAAAGACAACGAATAAATATTGCCCACGCGTAAAAAATAAAATATGTTCCCTGTTCCCTTTATCAGATTAATTTAAACAGTATGAAAAAAATTCACTACCATCGGTTTTTTTATGTTCTGGCTGTTTTTGCCGGAATAGCGCTCCTGATGATTTCCGGGTGCAGGAAACAAAGTTCACTGCAGCGGGTCAATCCGGCATTCCGGGAATATATCCAGGCATTCACAACGGGGATTATATCAACGCGGTCGGTTATTAAGGTCCGGCTGGCCGACAATTTTGCCGATACGGTCACCTTTAACATGCCGGTAGCGGAGACCTTTTTCAGGTTTAAACCTGTCATTCAGGGAAAGACCTATTGGACCGACAGCCGGACCATCGAATTTCACCCGGACGAACCATTGCCCCAGGACCAGGTATATACGGTCGCGTTTTTTCTTTCGAAGCTGATTACCGTTCCCGATTCACTGAACACGCTTTTTTCCCAGGTTCAGACCATGAAACAGGAGATCGCGGTTTCTGTTGAAAACCACAAAGCCTACTTTCATTCCGACCTTTCGCGTGAATTCCTTACAGGTATTTTAAAAACTTCCGACGTGGCCGACGATCAGCAGGTAGAAAAAGTTTTGAAGGCCACGCAGGATGGCCGGGAACTTCCGGTTTGCTGGTCGCATGATAAAAAGAACCGCTCCCATCTTTTCCAGGTTGATTCCATCCACAGGGGGAGAGCAGCCAGCGCTGTAAAACTTCAATGGGATGGCGCCCCGATAAATTCGAAAACCGATGGCGACCTGAAAGTGGAAATTCCGGCGCTGAACGATTTCAGAATACTGGATGTCCGGAGTTTCCCTTCGGAACAACCCTGTTTGCGGGTTCAGTTCAGCGATCCGCTGGATCCCGGTCAGAACCTGGATGGTCTTTTTCGTGTCGGGAAACTACAGGATTTACGGTATTCTGTTGATGATAACCTGCTTTGGATTTATCTCCCGGATATACAGGAGAACAAAACCAGGTTAACGTTCGAACCATCCATTAAAAATATTCAGCATAAGGAGTTGGGGAAGCGCATCCTTATCGATATTCAAATCGAAAATGCCAGCCCCAACCTTCGTTTTGTGGGTGATGGCGTGATCCTTCCAAGTTCCAACGGGATGTTGCTGCCTTTTGAAGCGGTTAACCTGAATGCGGTGGATATTAAAGTGGTCAGGATCTTCGAAAAAAACATCCTACAGTTTTTACAAGTCAATGAATTGTCGGGCAATTCTGAGCTTGCACGCGTTGGGCGGATTGTTTTAAAAAAGAGCATGCCCTTAAACGGGGTTGCCGATAAAGGCCGCTGGAACCGGTTTTCGATCGACCTTTCCAATCTGATAAAAACAGAGCCCGGGGCGATTTATTCGGTAATTCTCAGCTTTAGGAAAGATTATTCCACGTTCCCGTGTAATGGTTCCGATTCAGTAAACAATAACGACCGGGATATGATGGTCTTTTCTGATCCTGATAAAGAGAACGACAAAGATTGGGGCTATTACAGCAATTATTACGATGATGACTACAACAACGGGGGATGGCTGCAATACCGTTGGGAAGAACGCGACGACCCCTGTAAACCATCTTACTATTTCAACAAAACCATCAGCCGTAATGTCTTGTCTTCCGACCTGGGCATCATTGCCAAAGGGGGGAATGATGGGGAATTTCATGTTTATGTAACCGATATTGTTACTTCAAAGCCCCTGTCGGGTATCGCGGTGGAATTCTTCAATTTTCAGCTTCAAAGTTTGTGCAAAGCCACAACCGATCAGGAAGGAATGGTGACGGTCCCGGTAAAGAAGCGGCCGTTTGTCCTGACGGCGAAAAGCAAGGGGCAAACCGGATATCTTAAACTTTCGGATGGTTTGGCCTTGTCGCTCAGTATGTTTGACGTCAGCGGCGAACCGGTACAAAACGGGATCAAAGGTTATTTATACGGCGAACGCGGAGTGTGGCGCCCGGGCGATTCACTTTTTCTTACCTTCATTCTTGAGGATAAGGAACATCAGCTTCCGAAACATCATCCGGTTGGTTTTTCGTTGCTCAATCCTTCGGGTCAACTGATCAACCGGATGGTCAGGACTTCTTCGGTAGATGGTTTTTACAGTTTCAATACGGTCACGGCCCCGGATGCGCCTACCGGGAACTGGCTTGCCCAGGTCAGCGTGGGTGGCGCCGAATTCCGGAAAACCCTGAAAATCGAAACCATTAAACCCAACCGTTTGAAGATCACACTGGACTTTAAAACCGACCGGCTAATAAAAGATCATATTCCATCCGCTTTGCTGGAAGCTACCTGGCTTACAGGGTCCATCGCCGGGAACCTGAAGGCTAAAGTAACCATGACCCTGACAAAATCGGCAACGGAATTTAAAGGATTTCCCGGGTTTGTTTTCGACAATCCGACTGCCGGGTTTGCTGCCGAAAACATCACGGTTTTCGATGGCCGGCTGGATCCTTCAGGTTGTGCCCTTATCCTGCCAAAAATTCATGTAACCCACACCGCTCCAGGCGTTCTGAATGCCCGGTTCGAGACCATGGTTTTCGAAGATGGGGGCGATTTCAGCGTTGACCGGTTTGTCCTTCCCTATTATCCTTTTCAATCCTATTGTGGCATTCGGCCCCCCTTGAATACAAAAAACGACCACATCCTCATGACCGACAAAACATACCCGGTCGACTTGGTTAATGTGGATTCCCGGGGGAAGCTGGTCCCGTCCAATACCTTGAAAGTTGAAGTCTATAAACTTGAATGGCGGTGGTGGTGGGACGATTCTGAAGAAGGTTCCGCCGATTTTATCTCAACTGCTTATATCCGGCCCGTCGACTCGACCCTATTGAAAACCGCTGACGGAAAAGCATCATATCCGTTTGAGGCAGGTTATGATGATTGGGGAAGATATCTCATCAAAGTCACAGATCAATCGTCGGGCCATGCAGCCGGAACGATCGTATATGTAGACTGGCCCGGCTATTTCCGTATGCCGGGAGGAGAAAAGCAGGCGGCAGCAATGCTCACGCTCACTACCGATAAACCTGGTTATAAAGTGGGCGATATGATAAAATTAACACTTCCGTCTGCTCCGGATGGAAGGGCATTGGTTACCATCGAAACCGGGTCGAAGGTGTTAAAATCATTCTGGGTCCCCACTTCCCGGGGGAGTGTCGATTTTTCTGTTAAAGCAACAGAAGCGATGGCGCCCAATTGCTATGTTTACATTACCCTGATCCAGCCGCATGCGCAAACAACGAATGATCTTCCCATCCGGCTATACGGAGTTGTAGCTGTCCCCATTGAAAATCCAGGCACACATCTCAGCCCGGCCATCCACGTTCAAAAAGAATGGGCGCCCGGACAAAAAGTGACCATTGGTATCAGCGAAAGCAACGGAAAACCCATGACCTATACCTTAGCCATTGTTGATGAGGGTTTGCTTGACCTTACCCGGTTTAAAACACCCGATCCGTGGAATGTTTTTTATGCAAGGGAAGCGCTTGGGGTGAAAACATGGGACCTGTACGATCAGGTAATAGGGGCATACAGCGGAGAATTACAACGGATTTTAAGCATCGGTGGCGATCAGGAAGGCGACTTGAAAGGGATGCTGAAAGCCAACCGGTTTGTTCCAATGGTGCGGAATTTTGGCCCATATGAATTGAAAAGCGGCCAATCGCGCAACCATTCTTTTATCATGCCTCAGTATATTGGATCGGTGAGGGTGATGGTGGTGGCAGGTAAAGATGGCGCTTATGGCCGGAATGAAAAAACAGTAGCGGTGAAAAAACCGCTGATGGTACTTGGAACGCTTCCGCGGGTAGTTGGTCCGGGTGAAACGCTAAAGCTTCCGGTAAGTGTATTTGCCATGGACAAAACAATAAAAAACGTGAAAGTTGATCTGGAAGTGAACCCTCAGTTTATTATCGAAGGAGCAGTTTCAAAACAACTCGTATTTACTGCAACGGGTGATCAGATGGTTACCTTCGATCTGAAAGTCAGGGAATCAACCGGAATCGGGAAAATCCATATAGTCGCTTTCAGTGGGGACCAAACGGCCGACCATGAAATAGAAATCGAAGTCAGGAATCCCAATACCCGGATAACCAACATTTTTGAAAAGGCAATTCAGCCGGGAGGTTCCTGGATGGCTGATGTTGTTTCTCCCGGAATTCCGGGTACCAACAGCGGGACCCTGGAAATCTCATCCATGCCGCCACTCAACCTGAAACAACGGTTGGGGTTCCTGATGAAATATCCCTATGGTTGTCTGGAACAATCGGTTTCTGCTGTTTTCCCACAACTCTGTCTGACCGATATTATGGATCTTCCGGAGGGATCAAAAAAAGAGACAACCCAGCATATCCGCCTGGCTATTCAAAGGATAAAATCGTTTCAGCTTACCAATGGAGGATTGTCATACTGGCCGGGAGGAACTTATGCCGATGATTGGGGTACCAGTTATGCCGGCCATTTTATGATTGAAGCAGAACAGAAAGGATACGCCTTACCGGCTCATTTTATCTCTTCCTGGAAAGAATTTCAGCGACAGAAAGCGGTCTCCTGGAATGTCAATGCCGGCTATTTTAATGATGACCTCGTACAGGCCTATCGTTTGTTTACATTGGCCCTTGCCCGGTCGCCGGAGTTGGGTTCGATGAACCGACTGCTGGAGAAAAAAGACCTTTCGATAGCAGCGCAATGGCAACTGGCAGCGGCCTATCAGATTGCCGGGAAAAGTGAAACTGCCATCCAATTGATTAACCGGGCTACCATGGGGGTTAAACCTTACCGGGAACTTACCGGTACTTTCGGTTCAGATCTTCGCGACAAAGCCATGATCGTTGACGCGCTCTGCCTCCTGAATATGAAAACGAAGGCGGCCCCCCTGGTAAAAGAGATCTCCGATGCTTTATGTTCAAGAGAATGGTACAGTACCCAATCCACCGCCTTTGCCCTTATGGCCATCGTGAAATTTACCGGAAACAGTTCCGGATCCGGAATTACGGCTACCTGCCGGATATATCAGGACGAGCCTGTTAAAATCAGTACCACGAATCCGTTTTTCTCCCGTTCCATCGATGTAATTCCCGGGAAAAAAGGGGTTGTACAGGTCACAAACAATGGTAAAAATATCCTGTTTGCCCGGGTCATTGTTTCCGGCATACCGGGCTTTGACGACGTTACTGCCGCTTCCAGTAACCTGAAGATAAAAGTAACCTGGCAATCGATCAAAGGAGACGTCATCAATCCCCAAAAATTGCCACAGGGGACCAATTTCATTATGGAAGTGACCATTACCAACCCGGGGTTGCGGGGGAATTACCAACAATTGGCCCTGTCGCAGATTTTTCCATCGGGGTGGGAGATAATCAATGCCCATAGCAGCAGCCTGGCCCAGACACAAACTACGGACTCTCCGTTTAGTTATCAGGATGTTCGCGATGACCGGGTTTATACCCATTTTGACCTGGATGCTGCTCAATCCAAAACATTCAGGGTGATGCTAATGGCTGCCTATCAGGGGAAGTTTTATATGCCGGCTGTTTTGTGCGAAGCCATGTACGATAATACCATTAATGCCCGCGTACCAGGTGGATGGGTGGAGGTGATACCATCCATAAAATGATCTCTCTGACGGGTTATGTTCATCGTTTCAGGAAGCTTCACCCAAACCGGCGAAAGCGGTTGGTTTATATAACCATCATGGCTTTCCTGGTTATGCTGTTTTTTTATTGGCGATGGCTTCCTGCCCCGCTGTTCAATGACCCTATGTCCACTGTTTTATTAGACAGGAACGGTCAGTTGCTTGGTGCGAAGATATCAGCCGATCAGCAATGGCGTTTTCCGGAGAGCGATCGGGTGCCGGAAAAATTTGAACAAGCCATTCTTCATTACGAGGACCGATATTTCCGGTATCATCCTGGATTTAACCTGGTTGCAATGGTTCGCGCTACATACCTCAATTTCAGATATCACCGGGTTGTGAGCGGAGGAAGTACCATCACCATGCAGGTCATCCGGATGGCCCGGAAAAACAGAAAGCGCACCTATTTTGAGAAAATCCGTGAAACATTGCTTGCCATCCGTTTGGAACTTGGCAACAGCAAAACAAAAATTTTACGGTTCTATGCTTCTCATGCCCCTTTCGGAGGTAATGTAGTGGGGCTCGAAGCAGCGGCCTGGCGATATTTCGGAGTGAGGGCGGAACAACTATCCTGGGCCGAAACAGCTACCCTGGCTGTGTTGCCCAACAGTCCTGGATTGATTTATCCCGGAAGGAACCCGGAACGGTTGCTTGCAAAACGCAACCGGCTTCTCGACCTGCTTCACAGCAGCCATGTGATCGATTCTGCGACCTGTGCGCTGGCTAAAAGTGAACGGCTTCCTGAAAAACAATTTTCTTTGCCACAACTTGCCCCCCATTTGCTTGACCGGATGATAAAAGAGGGAAAGAAAGGGAAAAAAACAGCAACCACCCTCGATGCAACACTTCAGGAAAGAATCAATAATATATTGGAAATTCATGCTACCCAACTGAAAGCAAACGAAATTCACAACGCAGCCGTACTGGTCCTTGAAGTAAATACCGGAAAAGTATTGGCTTACGTGGGGAATAGATCAAAGAACAACATCGCAGAATACGGCAATAATGTCGACATCATCACTTCGCCACGCAGTACCGGCAGCATTCTGAAACCATTTTTGTACGCAGCCATGCTAAACGACGGATTGCTGCTGCCCAACACGCTGGTCCCCGATATCCCCATGCAGGTTGGAGGGTTTATTCCCGAAAATTACAATCTGACATATGATGGCGCTGTGCCTGCAAAACGCGCCCTGTTCAGGTCCCTGAATATTCCGGCCGTAAAAATGCTTCAGACCTATGGCTACTCGCAGTTCTATGCCTTGCTCCGGAACATCGGGATGACAACCCTGGTCAAACCTGCCGGACATTATGGTTTGGCCCTCATCCTGGGTGGCGCAGAGGCAACCTTGTGGGACCTTGCCGGCATTTACGGCTCCATGGCACGGACCTTGAACCATTTTTCAGGGAATGGTACCGGATATACACGGACTGATTTTCATCCGCCCGTATTGACAGAAAGTGAAAAACAACAACCTCTTTTCCATGGCAGCCAAAGTTCCTGGTTCGATGCCGGTTCCATTTGGCTGACTTTTGAAGCCATGGTTGAAGTTGCACGTCCTGATGAGGATATCCAATGGCAGAGTTTTTCTTCTTCACGAAAAATTGCCTGGAAAACAGGGACCAGTTTTGGTAACCGGGATGGTTGGTCCATTGGGGTTACCCCCGGGTTTGTTGTTGCAGTTTGGGTTGGAAATGCTTCTGGAGAAGGCAGACCAGGGTTGACCGGCATTGGTGTTGCAGCTCCCATATTGTTTGATGTTTTCAAAGCGTTGCCTGCTACTGACTGGTTCAGGCAACCCATTGAAGCGATGGTACAAACAGCGGTTTGCCGGTATAGTGGCTATCGTGCCTCTTCCATCTGTGAATTTACCGATACCATATGGATACCCAAAACCGGAATAAAAACCGCTGCCTGTCCTTTTCATCAAATGGTACATCTCGATGAAACCGGTCGGTGGCAGGTCCATTCCGGTTGCGAAACTCCCGGGCAGATGCAACATGTTTCCTGGTTTGTACTCCCGCCTGTTCAGGAGTGGTATTTCCGGGGGAAAAACCCTTTTTATAAACCCCTTCCACCGTTCCGGCCCGATTGTGGCGCTTCAGATGAACGGAAAAACATGGAAATTATCTATCCCAAAAACAACAGCAGGATCTATATTCCGGTCGAACTTGACGGAAGGGCTGGCAACGCCGTGGTAAAACTCGCCCACCGTAACCCGCAAGCGCTGGTCTATTGGCACCTCGATGACAGATTCCTTGGGATGACGACAAAAATTCATCAGATGGCCATTTCCCCCCATCAGGGGATGCACCGGCTGACCCTGGTTGATGAAAATGGAGAGACTTTGGTAATCCGATTTTGGGTTTTGACAAAAGATGAATAATGACAGAAACCGGAAAATTTTCTATCTTGCCACCCGAAAATCCTACCAACTACTCAGCGATGAAAATGTACCTGAAAGCGGTGTTTTTTATTATTGTCATTATCCTGACAGGATGTGGACATAAAGAGGTCCAGATCACCAACCTCGACATGCTGAAAGGGGGCAAAACTTTTGCCGTACCTACCGGGACTGCGGCCGACCAGTTTGTACTGAAAAAATTTCCGGATGCCAAAATCGAGTATTACAACAGTGTGCTCGATTGCGCTATGGCCGTCAGGGATGGCAAAGCTGATGCCGTGGTTTACGACCTGCCTGTTTTAAAAAATATTTCCGGAAAGAACGAAGGACTATTAATCTTGCCTGAATTGTTATTTGACGATCAGTATGGTTTCGCAGTGCAGATGCATGACACGGCACTAAAAACTACCATGGACAAGGTACTGGCTGAGCTGAAGGCAGATGGCACTTACGATGACATGCAAAAACGCTGGTTTCCCGAACACGGAAGCCCGTCGCCCATGCCGGAGATCAAACTCACCGGCGAGAATGGGGCGCTTAAATTCGGTACGGCCGCAGTGACCGAACCCATGACGTTTGTGGATGGCAGTCAGAAAATGGCAGGATTCGATATTGAATATGCCACCTATATTGCAAAAAAACTTGGGAAACAGATCGAAATTGTCGACATGGAATTTGGGGCTATGATCCCGGCCCTGATGTCGGGAAAAGTGGACATGATCGGCGCCGGAATCTCCATCACCGAAGAGAGGGCCAAAAGCGTGCTTTTTTCACAAAGCTACTATCCAAGTGGCCTGGCAGCCGGTGTTAAAGATGTTTCGAAAGGTGTTTCTGAAGAAACGCCCGAAGAAAGCGGCGCGAAGATGAAATCCATCGAAGATATAAAAACGAAAAGAATCGGTGTATTGTTAGGCAGCATCCATGATTCCTACGTAACCCGCACCTTTCCGGGGGCCACGATACTACAGTATCAGAACCTTTCCGATATGCTGTTTGGCCTGAATACAGATAAGGCTGATGTCGCGTTTATGGATCACACGGGGCTAAAGGATATTTTCAGCAAAAACCCGGAGTTGGGTGTTCTGGCTGAAAATGTTTTTGCCGTCGACATCGCGGCCGGATTCAACCAGAAAAACGACTCCCTCCGCCTGCAATTTAATACCTTCCTTAAAGAAATCAGGAGCAACGGCGTATACAAGGATATGGAAGATCGCTGGATAACCAAAGGATTGACTGAAATGCCGGTAATTACTGGCCCCAAAGCGAACGGGGAGCTCCGGGTGGGTATTGTCAGCGACCTGGGATTACCAACAACCATCATCCAGGACGGACGCCTGATAGGATTTGATATTGAACTCGGCCAACGGTTTGCTGCTTATACCGGTAAAGAATATGTGCCGGTCGATTTACAATTTGCAGCAATGTTAGCCTCTGTTTCAACCGACAAAATCGATATAATTACCAGTTCGTTAATGATCACCGAAGAACGAAAGAAACAAATTGATTTTTCCGATCCCTATTACAATTCGGGGGTGAGCATTATTGCAAAACAAAACAACATCGACCGGCCATTTGCCATGAACGACAATAAGGCAGGTGGCGGAAATGAATCCGGAATCCGGGAAAAAACAATTTTCAGGACCATTTCAGACAGTTTTTACAACAACATTATCCTGGAAAAACGTTACCTGCACATCTTCGATGGATTGGCCGTGACCATAATCATTTCGATACTGGCTGCCTTCCTGGGTACCCTGATCGGAGCCCTGGTTTGCTACATGCGGATGTCGAAAACCAGATTTCTTTCCGAGTTGGCTAAAATCTATATATGGCTGTTGCGCGGGACTCCGGTGCTGGTTCTGCTCATGATTATTTATTATGTGGTATTTGCCTCGGTAAATATCGACCCGGTCGTCGTGGCTGTGATTGCCTTTGGACTGAACTTTGGCGCCTATGTTTCCGAAATGTTCCGGACTTCCATAGAAAGTATCGACAAGGGGCAGACGGAAGCTGCTACGGCGGGAGGATTTACAAAGATCCAAACCTTCGGCTTAATCATTCTGCCACAAGCATTGCGCAGCATCTTACCGGTATATAAGGGAGAATTCATTTCCCTGATTAAAATGACATCCATTGTGGGTTACATCGCCGTACAGGATCTCACCAAGGCCAGTGATATCATCCGCAGCCGTACCTTCGATGCCTTCTTTCCGCTCATCATGGTTGCTGTGATCTATTTGTTCCTTGCCTGGTTGCTGTCGTGGGCTCTTGGTTTTATCGAAATCTCTGCAGATCCTAAAAGAAAACGCGCTAAAATAATGAGGAGGATAGCCGGATGATCAAAGTAAGAAACCTCTCAAAACATTTTGGGAACCTGGTCGTGCTGAAGGACATCAGCGCTGATATCCGGAAAGGGGAAGTCATTTCCGTCATTGGTCCGTCAGGTACCGGGAAAAGTACCTTTCTCCGCTGCCTGAACCTGCTTGAAACCCCAACCGGGGGAACCATCTTCATCGATGATGTCCCGCTGCTTGATAAACGTACCAACGTTTCAAAACTTCGCCAGAAGATGGGGATGGTTTTTCAATCCTTTAACCTTTATGCACACCTTTCGGTAATCGAAAATCTGACCATCGGCCCGGTTAAATTGCTTGGGAAACAACGGGCCGAAGCAGATGCAAAAGCGATGGAGCTTTTAAAAGTGGTCGGATTGGCCGAAAAAGCCGGGAGCTTCCCCGATGAACTGTCGGGCGGGCAGAAACAGCGGGTTGCCATTGCCCGTTGCATGGCCATGGACCCGGAAATCCTGCTTTTTGACGAACCTACTTCGGCGCTCGACCCAACCATGGTCAGCGAAGTACTGGCCGTGATCCGACGGCTGTCACGCGAAGGGATGACCATGATCATTGTGACCCATGAAATGGAATTTGCCAGAAATATATCGGACCGGATTTTTTACATGGACGAAGGCGTAATTTATGAAGAGGGAACCCCCCAACAAATTTTCGACCATCCGCAGAAAGAAAAAACCAGGGCATTCATCCACCGGGTACGCAGCCTGAATTTCCATATCAGCAGCAGCAATTACGACCTCTATGCCATGCAGGGAGAGATGGAACTGTTCTGCGAAAAGCACATGCTCCCTAAAAAAGTGACGGGTTATGTGGTTCATATCACCGAAGAACTCCTGGGAATCCAGACCGATTTTTCCGATATAAAACTGAACCTCTCCTATACTGAAAAAGAGGGCGATGTACAACTGGTTTGCGAAAGCGCAGGTATTCCTGAAAATCCGCTGAAAACGGAATTGCTCGAAGAGGACATTGCATTGAAACTCATCCTCGGAAGGTGCAAAAGCGTCAATTATACATATACTGACGGTAAAAATGTTTTGGCGCTCAGGATCAAAGGGGAGTCATGATCATCTTTCAACTATCTTTGCGACTTTAAATCAAACCTATGATTCTTGTAACCGGAGGTACAGGTCTGCTGGGCTCCCATTTACTTCTCAATCTTGTTCAGTCAGGCAAACCTGTTCGTGCCATCAAACGCGCATCCAGCGATACCCGCATGGTTTCCGGAATCTTTTCCTATTACACTCCCAATCCTGAAGAACTTGCCGGGAAAATTCAATGGGTGGATGCCGATCTTATGGATTTTGGGGCTGTTGAAGATGCCCTTGAAGGAATAACCGAAATTTATCATGCCGCGGCAATAGTCTCTTTTTATCCGAAAGACCACAAAGCCATGTTGAAGGTCAACATCGAAGGAACGGCAAATTTAGTGAACCAGGCCATCGGCCATCAAGTTGGGAAATTTTGTTACGTCAGTTCGGTAGCTACCCTGGGCAGGGCCGAAAACGATGGTCTTTCAACGGAAGAAACCTACTGGGTCCCATCCCGGAAAAACTCGGTTTACAGCATCAGTAAATATGGAGCTGAACGCGAAGTCTGGCGTGGTATGGAAGAAGGCCTCCGGGCCGTGATTGTCAGTCCTTCCGTTATTCTGGGACCGGGATTCTGGAACGATAACTCCGGATTGTTCCGCCTGGTTTGGGAGGGGTTGAAATATTACACAAACGGGGTAAACGGTTATGTGGATGCACGCGATGTTTCACAGGCAATGGTTGGGTTGATGGACAATAACCTCTTCGGTCAGCGTTTCATTTGCTCTTCGGAAAATCTTACGTACCGGGATTTTTTTAGCACGATCGCAAAACACCTGCATAAGCCGGCGCCTTCGGTTAATGTCCCCATGGCGCTCACATCCATTGCCTGGCGTGTGGAGGCAGTACGGGCTTTTCTGACGGGGTCAAAACCCGAAGTGACCCGTGAAATGGCCATAACCACCACTCAGCATTACACCTATTCCAATGAGAAAATAAAAAGAACCATCGATTTCAAATTCAGGTCGATAGAGGAATCGATAGGGGAGATTTGTGGTTTTTTCCTGAAGGACCATGTAAGATGATGGCGACCGGTTGTCAGGTTGTCCCGAAATACCTGAATTGACTTCTCAGACTTCCGGCTACATCGGAAAATTCGATCTCTTTTTCAAACTCAACCATCAGATGGCTGTCAACCAGGATGCGTGGATTTACAGACAATCTGAAAATTTCACGATAGGTTTTTTTTCTTAACAGACCATCTGATCCGTTCCCTTTGCGGATATTTTTTTGATATGTGATGGCATTGGATATAACGATAAAAGGATAAAAGAAAGGAAAGAGGATCACCGATGTGCTTTTTATCCGGGTGGGATGGATTTTTTTAATTTGAAAACCGGACAGTTTTGCCTGGGCCCTTAATTTTTGAATGCCGGTTAAAAAAAGATGGCCGTAATAAATTTCGGGGGTAATATCCTGATCCGACATCCAGATACTGTCAATTTCATTGGGGGGCATGAGTGTGTTGAACCGTTCGCTCTCGCTCAGTAAATAGCTGAGTTTTGCCCGGAGATTTGAATAATTGGGCGTTGTAATGATCAATTTCCCCATTGGTTTTAAAACCCGGTTAAACTCCCTGAGGGCGGCCAGTTGATTGGCAAAGTGTTCAATCCCTTCCTGACAGATCAGGGCATCGGCTATGTGGTCTGGGAGCGGTATCCCATCAGAGATATTGGCACGTTGGCAACGCATACCCCGGACCTGAAAATACTCAGGAAACAGGTCAAAGGCCATGGGCCGGGCCCCGATCTCTAAAAGAATTTTGGAAGTGATTCCATTCCCGGCCGGAAAATCAACAACCATACGATCTTCAAAATGTTTCCGGTTCAGCAACAAAAACTGTTTGACAAAGTATTTGATACTCTTTCTATCGTCTTCGTAAGTCATTGTTGTTGATTTATCGGATCAGGTTCCGGTAATGATAAAAACGGGTAACGATGTCATCCACAAATCCTTCCGTCTTATAATCCGGAAAAAATGTTCCCACACTATCGGGGTTAGCCATTGGGTTGCTTTTTGATCGTCGTAATAAATAGTAATCAACGTGCCGGTTCCATTTCCCTTTGTCCCTGCCGTATTTCTCCGCTTTTTCACGGGCAGCCATTACCCTTCCGAGTCCTACATTGTAAGAGGCTAACACAAAATAGACCCGTTCCCGGGGGTCAATAATGTCTTTGGGAAGTTGTTTGTCAAGGTATTGGAGATACTTAACGCCAGCTTCAATCTGCCGCGCCGGTGGAGAAAGACTGTCAATGCCATATTTAACTGCTGTTTCCGGCATCAGCTGCATCAGTCCGCTTGCGTTTCGGGTCGAAACCTGTCCGGGTCTGAAATTGGATTCTTCATACACCAGGGAGGCAATCAACCTCCAATCCCAGTTGATCCGTTTGCTTTGTTCGTGCAGAATATCGTCGTAGGGGGAAAGACGGTTGCTGTTGACCGAAAAATAATTGCTTCTTAGTAAATTTACAATACGCTGGTTGTTAAAATAATCAAGATAGATTTTTTTTAATTTCCCCGAAGATTTATATTCCCCAAGCCATTTGTTGATTTCAGCAAGCAGTGAATCGGAGGCATGGCCCACACCCCAACCATAACTGTAATGTGGGAAAGCAATCAGGGAGATATCAATATTTTGATAATACCGTTTGTAAACCATGGCAACATTTTCCTGGCATATGGCATAACGGATTTTACCTTCGGAAACCAACCGGATCAAATCTTCCTGACTGAATATTGCAGATTCCCGGAGTATTGCCTTCTTTTTTGTCGCCTTATAAATCGAGTGATAGATGGATGCGAAAAAAGGATTTTGTCTGACATGGAGCGTATCGGAAGGGAAATCGTTCAACGATTTTACATAAGCAGTGTCGTCCTTGTTTTTACCGGATGCTTTTTGCTGAACAAGTGCCAGCCGGGTTTCCCCGAAGGGCATTGAAAAAGACACAAGGCTATTTCCTTCTGTAGTTATGGGAAGGTTCAGGGCAATCAGGTCGGCAGCATTGTTTTTCAGATAATAGTTGAGCGTCGGAATGCTTTTGCTGGAAATGATTTTCAGCGGGACCCCCAAATACCGGGCAAAAGTTTCCAGCAAAATCAGTTGATATCCCATCGGTTCACCACGATATATAAAGTAATTCAGGGTGTTCTCGTCCGTTAAGGCAATCAGGTAGCCCCTTTCCCTGATCCGGTGAAAAGCATCCTTTTTCTCCGCTTCACGGTAGTATAAAGAGTGGGTTATATAAACAGCAATGGCAAGAAGGGCCACGCCCATCAGGATGGCCCTGAATCTGTGAATGAATTGTGATATTTTTTTCAATATATTGTTATGCTACTTTTCTGTATCTCCAAATGGCCAGATTTACAATGAAGAATGCGTAAATTACCAGGGCCCAGAAATGGCGGCTGATATCGGCAAATGTTGACCCCTTCAGCAATACCATCCGCATAATCTTGATAAAATACATCAAGGGGTTCAATTTATCCAATGTTTGCGCCCATTGCGGCATGCTCTCAATGGAAGTGAACAAGCCGCTCATCAGAATGAATACCACCATGAAAAAGAACGAAATAAGCATCGACTGCTGTTGGGTATGTGAAATTGTGGATATGAGCAGTCCGAATGCCAAAATTACAAAAAGATATACAGCTGCCGATAAAAAAATGAGCCAAAGGTTTCCTTCGATGGGAATGTTGAAAAGTAATTTACCGATCGTCAGTCCGAAAGCCAGTTCAAAGAGGGAGATAATCCAGAATGGGGCCAGTTTCCCGGTAATAAACTGAATTTTTACAATAGGCGTAACATTGATTTGTTCGATGGTACCGATCTCTTTTTCCCTTACAATGTTCATTCCCGATAGCAGGAGCCCGATAATGGTTACGAGAAGCACTAAAATTCCCGGGACCATATATGTTTTGTAATTCAGTTCCGGGTTATACCAGTAGCTGTATTCGGTGTGGATGTTTCTCAGGGACGATGGAGCTGAATTATTGAAGTTTGCGAGGGCCGTCTGACGGTTGTAGTCAAGCAGGATGATGGTTGAATAAGCATTGATAAGACCGGCAGAAGCTCCGTTGATGGCATTAATTACAAACTGGGCCCTGGCATGGTTTTCTTTCATCAGGTTTTTTTCAAATCCGGCAGGGATGTTCAGGATCAGGTCAACCTTACCCTGTTGCATCTGGTTCATAGCTTCCTGGTACGAAAAGGAGAATTGCTTTATCTGATAAAAAGGGGATCCTTCAAATTTTCGGATCAATCCCCTTGATGTGGCAGAAAGATCGAGATCGACGACCGACATCCGGATGTGTTTCATTTCGAAGGTAGCGGCATTCACCAGGATAATGAGCTGAACAATGGGGACAAGAAAAATAATCGGTAACATGGCTTTATCCCTGAAAACCTGTAGAAATTCCTTTTGGATGATATACCGGATTGTTCTCATCAGGCCAATCGAATATTGAATTTTTTAACGCTCAGCATCAGAAAAAAGAGGGTAAACCCCAATAAAATCAAAGTTTCTTGCCAAACACAGGCAAGTCCGTTCCCCTGAAGCATGATGCTTTTAATGATGGTAATGAAATATTTTGGTGGCATCACATAACAAAAAACCTGTAAAATCCAGGGCATGTTTTCCACCGGGAAGATAAAACCGCTCAATAGAATGGTCGGAAGCATCAATGCAACCAGAGAGACCATCATGGCGATTTGCTGACTGCTGGTTAGGGTTGAGATCAGTATTCCCAATGAAAGGGCCATGCAGATGTATAAAAAACTTTCTGCCAATAACAGGGTAATACTTCCCAGCACAGGTACATGAAAAACCGTATTTCCAAGGACCAGGATAATAATTGCGTCGATAAAAGCCAGAAATACGTATGGAAATACTTTCCCGATAATGATTTGAACCGGCCGTAACGGTGAGACCAACAACAATTCCATGGTTCCCAGCTCTTTTTCACGGGTTATCGCCAGGGAGGTCATCAGCGCTGAGATCAGCATCAGCAACATGGCCATCAATCCCGGGACAAACATATAAACCCCTTTGAGCTCCCCGTTATACATCATGCGCGCCTGCGGGATGATCTGGTAGGGCACTTTTTCCGAATTGATCGAAATAAGGTAATTGCTGATGATGCCACTGGCATAGTTTACTAAAATATTGGCTGTATTGGGATCAGAGGCATCCCCGATAATCTGAAGGTGTGCCGTTCCATTTTTTTCCATTTTTTTTGCGAATTCCGGCTCAAAAACAATTGCCAGGCTGACTTCGCCATATCGGAAAGCAGACTCAATTTCTGCTATGTTGTTCAGGTTTCGTTCCAGGATAAAATATCCGGACGAAAGGATTTTATCGCTGATCATCCGTGTGACAATATCTTTTGACGGATCATAAATGGCAATCCTGGCATCCTTTATTTCGTTGGTAATCACATAACCGAACAACATCAGTTGAACGGCAGGCATGCCAAAAAGAATCAGCAGGGTGCGGTAATCCCTGAAAATGTGGTAAAATTCTTTAACGACAAATGCCCTGAAACGTTTCATCCGATTTCTTGTTTTAATGTCCGGTTATCGAAGAAACAGCCATGTATAAAAGTCATTTTCCGCGTGCTAATTGAATAAAAACATCGTCCATAGTAGAAGCATTGAATTGAAATTTCAATTTTTCGGGGGTGTCAAGAGCTGCAATCCGCCCATCAACCATGATGGAGACCCGGTCGCAATACTCAGATTCATCCATGTAATGGGTTGTCACAAAAACAGTCGTTCCCCCGTGCGCCGCTTCATAGATCAAATTCCAGAACTGGCGGCGGGTTATCGGGTCAACGCCTCCGGTAGGCTCATCCAGAAAAACAATTTTGGGGTTGTGGAGCATGGCCACCGAAAATGCCAGTTTTTGCTTCCACCCCAATGGAATATCCCGGATGAGCTTATCGCGTGCTGCCGATAGATCCAACCGTTCCATCAATGATTTTGACCGTTCCGAAATCTCTTTTTTTCGTAAACCGTAAATGCCACCATAAAACCGGATGTTTTCGAAAACCGTCAGGTCATCATACAACGAAAATTTCTGGCTCATGTACCCGATATTCTGCTTCACCTTTTCCCGTTGCGTATAAATGTTGTAACCGGCAACATTCAGCTCTCCGGAAGTAGGATACCATAAGCCACAAAGAATTTTTATGGCCGTGGTTTTTCCAGCCCCGTTTGCGCCTAAAAAACCAAAAATCTCCCCTTTCCGGACCTCAAAAGTTAAATGGTCATTGGCAACAAAACTGCCAAACTTCTTGACCAGATCTTTCACAATGATGATATTTTCTGACGAAACAGCCATGGAATGGTATGGGGGATGTGAGATTTTGGATATCAGATAATGAATTGCCGGGGTGTGTGATGCATCGGTGATATTTTCAGTTGATGGTCATTAAATCCATAAAACAATCTTCGATGGAAGCAGTGATTTCTTCAATTTCAACGTTGGTGTGCCCTTTTGTACTGAGGTGTTTTTGTAATTCAGCGGGTTGTATTTCTCCTTTTTTGAACGACAGGTGAACGGATTGACCGAAGGTATCGGCACGATGGGTGCCCGGATATTTCATGAGTTCTTTCATCAACGGATACACATCGCCAGCCCTGACCGATAAAAGAGCGTGGGGATAATCTTTGATGATTTCCGCAGGGGTATTGATTTTCATGATTTTACCGGCTTGCATCAAAGCCACCCTGTCGCACTTTTCTGCTTCATCCATGTAGGGGGTCGAAACCAAAATGGTGATCCCGCCATCTCTCAGCCGTTTCAACATTTCCCAGAATTCACGGCGCGAAACGGCATCAACGCCGGTTGTCGGTTCATCCAGAAAGAGAATCTGTGGTTTGTGTATCAGGGCACACGATAAGGCAAGTTTTTGTTTCATCCCCCCTGATAATTTCCCTGCTTTACGCTTCTTAAATGGTTCAATCTGCGCGTAGATATCCTTGATCAGATCGTAATTCTCTGCGATGGTAGTACCAAAAATGGTGGCGAAAAAAGAGAGGTTTTCCTCAACGGTAAGGTCCTGGTATAACGAAAATTTTCCAGGCATATATCCGCAGATATTCCGGATTTGCCGGTAATCTTTAACAACATCTAAACCTTCAACCTGGCACGCTCCCTGGGTTGGTACCAACAGGGTGGTCAAAATCCGGAACAAACTTGTTTTTCCTGCCCCGTCGGGACCAATAAAACCAAAGAGTTCCCCGCCTGCAACTTCGAAAGAAATATCGTCGATGGCCAGCGTGGTTTTGTAACGCAGGGTGAGATTTTTTACGGAAACAGCAACCGGGTCCATCTCTGGGTTATGGTTAAGGGTGTTGGCTGGTGAGAAAAATTATTGCTTCGGGGGTGTCGATTTGGTCCAATAGGTGTTTCGCCCCAACATGGAAATTCCGACATAACCTCTGATTTTCAGCTTGTTTTGAGATTCAAACTGAATATAACACTTGTATGTTTTTCCGTTTTTGGGATCATAAATAGTCCCTCCCGACCATTCATCTTCACCATTAAAAACAAAGTTTTTAAGATTTACAAGCCCGATTATCGGAGTGGATTTCAATTTTTCATCAGGGTTCTCTTTGTCGGTACGTGGGAGTCCGGTGATCGAATCGATCGGGGTCCTGAGCCAGACCAGTTTTCCGAAATACTTGTCGTTTTCTTTATAAATCTGTACTTTCCCGGTGGCCTCCTGATTCAGCCAGGTACCAAGGATATCATCGGCTTTGTGGTTTTGACCCTCAAGGGTAATTCCATTCCCTGCCAATAATGCGAGGATCAGGAAAAAAGTTTTTACAGTTTTTTTCATGCGTTGTTTTTTTTAATGATTAAAAAATTTGATTTCGCCGGGCATCCCGATTTTCATATTGCCGTCGTTGGTCACACGCACTTTCATGGCATAAACAAGGTTCACGCGTTCCTCTTTGGTTTGAATGGTTTTTGGCGTGAATTCGGCAGTCTGGGAAATCCAGATGACGATACCGGTGGTTTTATGGTTGGTTGTTGCATCTTTGTCATACCGTACTTCGACCGTGTCGCCTATTTTTATCTGGGGAAGCTGTGCCCCGGTAACATAGACCCGGAGTTGCATTTCTCTCAGATCGGCGATTTTATAAAGGGGTTTCCCAAAAACGGTAACTTCGTTGTTTTCCGCATATTTTGTTAAAACAGTGCCTTTTACCGGGTTAACAATATAGGCGTTTTTAATGGATTCATTGATTTGGGCTATCTGCTGACCGGTAGAGGCGACCTGATCGCCAATGCCCTGGAATTGGGTTTTTATCGATGCAATCTGTTTCCCGATCAGGTTCAGGCTCGAATTGATATCGTCCATTTGTTTTTGGGTTGCCGCTCCATCTTTAAGCAAATTGATGATTCGTGCCTTTTCAATAAGGATGTTTTCCCGGTTCTGCTCCTGGACTGCAATCTGGGCAGCAAGGTCCTCTTTACGCGATGCTGTGGCGCTTTTTTGGCTGGCGACCTGAAGTTTTTTCAGATACAGATCGGTAGTGTCAACAAAACCAACCAATTGGTTCGAATCCAGGGGTTGTCCCTCTTCAACAATGAACCCCATGATTTTTCCATTGGCCTGGGCGGATACGGTCACCTCTGTTGCTTCAAACGACCCGTAGGCATCGGGTTTGTCCTGGCTGTTCTGGCATGATGTGCCAAGGATTAAAACCCCTGACAACAATCCAATGAAATGGTTTTTCATTCTTTAAAATTTATTTTTGAGATCAAAGTTTTCCCAAGGTATATAAATATGAGATGCGGGCTTTCACAAGTTGGATTTTATGGATTTCCATAATCATCCGGGCATGCGTTTCATCATTAACCCGGAGGATATAATCGCTGGAAGTAATAATTCCATGGGTAAGCTGTGACGAAGCAGTCCTGGAAATATCTGCCCTCAGGTTTATCAATTGCTGGTCGCGGAAAAGAAGATCGGACAGTTTTTTGATATCGGATAAAATTTTCTGAGTGGTTACACGGAGGTTTTTATCGAAAGTTTCCTGCTGGTTTTTCAGGATATCCCCCTGAATGTCAAATATTTTTTTTTCATTTTTATTGGCATTCCAGTTCCATGGGTTCCAGGTAAGCCTGGCGCCCACCATGACCATGGGGGCGATATCGCTCGAAAGAAAATTATATCCGGGTATGCCGAAACCCACCTGCCCGTATGCCCAGAATTTTGGGTTCCATTTGGTTGTAACCATGTTTTTCATTAGGTCAACCCGGTTGCGCTGAATGTCGAACAGTTCATATTCAATACGTTTATTCTCATAGTCCTGGACCGGGTTGGGAATAACCGGTAATACAACGGACGACTTTTCATCAAGGGGTGTTGAAATCAGTTCAGAAAGCATGTGAAGGCTGGCCACACGGTCCATGGACAATTCGTAAATATTCTGTTCAAGGTTAATGATTTCTGCCCGGATCAGGTCGGCGTTCATCGAAAGCAAGACGCCATTTCTGACAGCCGATTCAACTTCGGAAAGCTTTAATTCAAGCTGTTTCTTGGTGTCGGAAAGCAATGTTGTGTTTTGCTGGGTAAGCAAAATGCTAAAATAGAACTGGTTAATCTGGTCTTTCAACAGATAAAGGCTGGCATCTACATTTTTCTTATCCACCTTCAGGTTAAATTTTTCAAGCCGCTTCTGATAATTGGTTACATTCCCATCATAAACAGATTCACTGATATCCAGTGTGAGTTTGTACTGGTCGTTTGGTATAACCGGCCCCTGAAGCTGTGGTAGACCTGCCGGTAATGGGATAACCACTTCGGTAACTTCATTCTGCCAGGAGGCATTTCCATTTATATTGAATTGGGGAAGGTGGTTTTTATTCAGGTTTTTGGTCCTGAAATCGCTGGATTTCTCAAGAAGAGTGGCTTGTCTGGTGAGGGGATAGGTTTTTTGTACCTGCTGATAACAAAAATCCAGGGTAATGGTGTCCTGGGCAGAGACTTTCGTGGGGAGCGTTCCTGACAAGAGAAACGATGCGAGCAGGAGACTAAATTTAAACCACGTTTGTACTTTTTTCATATCCTTGTAAGGCATTTGAAATAAATGTGGGAACTATTTGTTTTCTCTCTTCAAAAAACTGTGCCATTCTGTCATCTGACAATGAAAAAATGGATTGTAGAAGAGGTTTTGCAACAACCGGGAAGATGGCCAATGCGAGAATGTTGACATAAATATGCAAAGGGTCAATCTCAAGTCCAATCTCATCTTTGAGCTGCTTTCGTATTTTTTCAAGAAATAATTCGGGAAGAATGTTTTGCTTTACGATTATTTCCCTGAGTTGTTCAGGCTTTTCGTACATGGCATTGATAATAAAATGCACCACATAGGAATGGTGAGAAATAAAATGAATATAAAAATGGACGAAATTTTCAATTTTCGGCAACAGGGCCATGTCCGATAAAAAGATTTCTTTCATTTTGGAGGTAATCCGGGCGAAAGTTTCATTGAATACTTTCTCAAACAGCGATTCCTTATTCCTGAAATAGTAATGCAGCAAGGCCTTGTTGATACCGGCCAGGTTTGCTATTTCCTGCATCCTTGTACCATTAAAACCTTTCTGGTGAAACACCTGACGGGCTGCATCCAATATTTTTTCTTCGGTATTTTGAGGACTCTCCATTTTATTAACCAATTTGTTTAACCAAAGGGATTAATCATTTGGTTTAACCAGGTGGTCAAAATTAATATATTTTTTTTACTTCCGACAAATGTTGAAAAAAATTATTTAGGGATTTTAATTTTCTGCCCGGGTTTTAGCTTGCTGGCGTTTTTGATGTCGTTGATATTCTTGATTTGCGACACGGTGACATCAAATTTATCTGCGATATCCCAAAGGTTGTCCCCCGAAACGATGGTATAATAAATGAATTTTTGAGAGGGGGCAGCTGTTTTTGCAGGCTTCGTATTCGGGTTTGGTTTAGGGTTGGCCGATGCGGCAATTCCTGGGGAAACGACCTTTAATTTCTGGCCAATTATAATTTTATCGCCGGAAAGGTTGTTCCAGGTTTTAAGTTTTTCAATGGAACAGTGGTATTTATTGGCGATACTCCCAAGACTTTCCTCGCTTTTTACGACATGCATTGTACCGGAAGTTCCGGCAGACCGGGTTGAAGTATTGGATGCGCTGGTCATGGATGGTTGTGTATTTCTGTTGGCCAGGGCAGAGGAAGCTGTATCCGGTTTCATTTCAGCAGCGGGAATATAGGTTGAAGAAATTCCGGGGTGATTGGGTTTTTCTCTTGGGGGTTTGGTATAAACCAGGAGTTTTTGTTTTGGTTTGACATAATTTTTGCGCAATCCGTTCAGTGATTTTAATTCAGCGATCGTCATATGGAATTTTTTTGCGATGCTGGTCATTGTCTCCCCGCTTTTCACTGTGTATAAATCTGCTTCGCGGTAATTGCTGAAGGCGGTTGAAAAAAGAGAATCCTGGGAGCAACTGTTTTTTGTCTTGTATGCATAAAGTGTATTTTCATTATTGATGAAATCGCCAATGTTTTTTTTTCGCAACCTGACCTTATAAGTATTATCCGGTGTTGCCGGGATAAAATCATGTTTAAACGAGGGGTTTAAAAAAGCAACTTCGTCCTTTGGGATATTTAACATTTCAGAGATTTGATCGAACGATAGCGGATTTCTGGCGGTCACGGTATCTACTTCATAATAAAGTATTCCCGGGTCAACGGGATTGATTTTATGTTCATTGGCAAAGGTCAAAACATAACTTGCCGCAATGAAAGCAGGCACGTAGCTTCGGGTTTCTTTGGGTAGGTAATTATGGATGGCCCAGAAATTTTTCATCCCGCCGGAACGGCGGATTGCCTTATTGACATTTCCGGCGCCTGAATTATATGCAGCCAGCGCAAGGGGCCAGTTACCATAAATATCATACAAATCGCTCAGATGTTCACATGCAGCAATGGTTGCTTTGTAAGGGTCGAAACGGTCGTCAACATAAGAAGACACCTTGAGCCCATATACTTTTCCGGTACCATACATAAACTGCCATAGCCCTTTGGCTCCCGCCCGTGAATTGGCAGTAGGGTTTAGCGCCGACTCAATAACGGCTAAATATTTTAGCTCCAGGGGCATATTGTATCTGTCCAGTTGCTCCTCGAATAGCGGAAAATAGATCTGGGCCAGCCCAAGTATACGGGCGGTTAATTTGCGTTTTTTAAATGCATAAACCTCAATAAACTTCCTTACTTCGCTGTTATAAACAAACTCAAACGGGGATTGGTCATTCATTTGTGCAATTCTTTCCCGGTAAACGGAGTCGGAAAAAAAAGGAATATCATTGTCGGTATAAGTATTCCAGTTCTGTAATTTACTTGCATTGGGAAATTCGGAATCTTCAAATATTTTTAAACTGGCCAGACTGTCGAGCATAAGTACAACCGGATCATCCTCAATCAAATGTTGATATTTAAAAAGTGAATCGGTCCTGAGCGTGTCCTGGGAGAAAATAAAAACAGGAAAAAAGAGAAGGAGGAGAAAGGGGATCAGGATTTTTTTTAATCGCATGAAGAGGGGTTGTAGTATTGAATGTAATAAAATAACTCCAAAAGTACGGTTTTATTATTTATGGTCTCCGTTGCTATGCAAAGGAATCCGGTGCCGGAAACAAAAACGGCCTGGGTTGATAACACATATTTCGTCCGGATATAATTAAAGTTCAATGGAATGGCTAAAATTGTTATTTTTGCGGTATCAATTTATCGACAATGAAACCGATTTTACTTACAGGCATTTTCATTTTTTTATTCAGCACAACATTGCTGGCACAGGATCCTGTTCCAAGACCCGGTCCACTTCTTCGGCATTGGATGACTTCCGACGAACTGTTACGTAAAGGCGAGATAGGGAAAAATTTTGTTGAAACCGACCCTCCTGTTGCTCCCATCCGAAATGTGGCCGAATTTGATCCGATGCAGGGGGCCCTTATCCGGTATCCGTTTGGACTCCCGTTTTTACTGATCAAAGAGATGGCTTTGACTGTGAAACTCACAACCATTGTCGCCTCTCAATCGCAAAAGAATACGGTCATTCAGCAATATCTCTCCAATGGTATCGACACCAGCCATTGCAACTTTTTAATAGCCCCGACCGACTCCTATTGGACAAGAGATTATGGACCCTGGTTTGTTTCGGACAGCTCAAACCATATCGGTATTGTTGATTTTCCATATAACAGGCCACGGCCCGATGATGATGAAATACCCAAAAAAGTTGCGAACATGCTCGGCATTCCATGGTATGGCATGGACCTGATTACCACCGGAGGGAATTATATGACCGATGGCATAGGTACCGGCGCCTCTACAAAACTTGTGTGGGAAGAAAACCCTGCCCAGTCGCATACCCAGATTGCCCAGAAAATGGAAGACTATTTAGGCATTGGTACCTATCAGGTGGTGACCGATCCAAACAACACCTATATCGACCATATTGATTGCTGGGCTAAATTTTTAGCTCCCGATAAAATATTGATCCGGAAAGTTCCCCCGTCACATTCCAGATATACTGCCATCGAAGCTGCTGCAGCATATTGGGCCGGACAAATTTGCCCGTATGGATATCCTTACAAGGTATATCGTGTAATGACCGGTCAGGATCAACCCTACACCAATTCCGTCATCCTCAACAATAAAGTTCTGGTCCCGTACATGGGAAATTATTGGGACGATAGCGCAAAAGCGGTTTATCAGGCTGCCATGCCTGGATATATTGTCAAGGGATTTATCGGGGACCCATCCACCCCCTGGGAATCGACCGATGCACTGCATTGCCGGGTCATGGGCATGGCCGAGGTGGGCCAACTCTATATCCACCATATTCCTTTATCAGGAAATCAACCTTGTGAAACCGGATCTGTTATCAATGAAGAGATTTTAGCATGCAGTCAGGTTCCCATAAAAAATGATTCTGTTTTTATAAACTATAGAAGCAACCAGGGGCCTTACCATTCGGTTTTGATGTCTAATACCGGATCAAACCATTATACCGGAAATATCCCCAAACAACCCGCAGGCAGTGTAGTCCGGTATTTTCTTTCAGCAGCCGATGAATCGGGCCGGCATGCTTCACTTCCACTCCGTGGTTCTGCCGATCCGTTCAGGTTTCAGACTGTCTTTACCAAACTGACAGCGGTACCCGATACCCTTTGGTTTCATGATGCGGGGGAAGCCTGGATGGGTTTAATCGCGCAATTGCACAACAATCTTGACGAAAATGTGACTTTAACGGACGTTCAGCAGTGGGGTACTGAAATTCCCTGGTGGGTAGATTCTATATCGGCGCCCTCCTTACCGCATACCATCATCCCGGGCGATTCGGTTGCCATTAAAGTAAAGGTTCCGATTCCGGTCAACGCATCTCCATTAACCGATTATTATATAGATTCTCTGCGGATTACTGCATCAACGGGAATACAGCATATAGTCCTTATGATCAATACTGATATCCTGCAAAACACAACCAGTCAGGATGACTTTGCCGAACTGAAACAAAATTTCCCAAATCCATTTTTCGCGGAAACAACCATTCCTTTTATTACCCGTCAAAGTGGACAAGTTGGACTGGAGATTTTTGATATACATGGGATGAAGGTCCGATCGGTGGTTGATGGCCGGTTTGCCGCCGGGTATCATCAGGTATCATGGAACGGAACGGACGATCGGGGAGCCGCTCTTCCTGGTGGTATATATCTGTACCGGCTGATAACCGGTAACCAGACAGTCACAAACCGGATGGTACTTATCCGTTAACCTGTTTTTCGGGGCGCATCTGCGGAAAAAAAAGAACATCCTGAATTGATGGCGTATTGGTCATGATCATGGTCAACCGGTCAATGCCAATACCAAGTCCCGCCGTTGGCGGCATCCCGAATTCAAGCGCCCTTAAAAAATCTTCATCCAACAACATCGATTCATCATCTCCGCGTTTTCCAAGTTCAAGTTGTGATTCAAAGCGTTCACGCTGATCAATCGGGTCGTTCAATTCTGAAAAAGCATTGCATAATTCTTTTCCGTTGCATATGGCTTCAAACCGTTCGACCAACCCCGGTTTTGTCCGGTGTTTTTTGGCAAGGGGCGACATTTCAACCGGATAATCGGTAATGAAAGTTGGCTGAATGAGAAAGGGTTCACATTTTTCTCCAAAAATCTGATCGATGATTTTCCCTTTGGCCATGGTTTTATCAATCGCGACATGGAGATCTTTTGCTATTGCAACCAGGGCTTCTTCGTCAACTCCTTCAATATCAATTCCGGTGAAGTGCCTGATAACCTCAAACATGGTAAAGCGTTTCCAGGGACGTTTAAAATCGATCTGGTTTTCACCTACCATAACCCGGGTTGTCCCGTGAAGGTCAATGGCAATTTTTTCGACCATCTCTTCCACCAGCTCCATCATCCATTCATAATCTTTATAGGCCACATAAAGTTCCATCTGCGTGAACTCGGGATTATGAAAGCGGTCCATACCTTCATTGCGGAAATCCTTTGAAAATTCAAACACGCCGTCGTATCCTCCCACGATGAGCCGTTTTAAATAAAGCTCATTGGCAATGCGGAGGTAAAGGGTCATATCGAGTGTGTTGTGGAAGGTTTTAAAAGGCCGTGCAGCTGCCCCGCCATAGAGGGGTTGAAGGATGGGGGTTTCCACTTCGAGGTAACTTTTATCATTCAGGTAACTGCGCATGGAGTTGATCATCTGGTTGCGCTTGATGAAAACTTCGCGTACCTCCGGATTTACAATAAGATCGACATACCGCTGCCGGTACCGTTGTTCCGGATCGGTATATGCGTCGAAAACAGCATCTTCCTTTTCCTTAACGATGGGCAGGACGCGCAATGATTTGCTAAGTAATTTCAACGATTTGACATGAATGGTAACCTCGCCCATCTGGGTGATAAAAACATATCCTGTAACACCGATTATGTCGCCAATATCAAGTAGTTTTTTAAAAACAGTGTTGTAAAGGGTTTTATCTTCGTCCGGGCACAGATCATCCCGTTTGACGTACAGTTGAACCCGGCCACTTTCATCCTGTATCTCAACGAAAGAAGCAGCTCCCATGATACGGCGGCTCATCATACGACCTGCTATCTGCACCTGTTGAAAGAGCGTATTGTCGATTGGAAAACGTTTTTTTATATCGGATGCCCTGGCATTCATTTCAAAAGTCTGGGGAGGATAAGGATCAATACCAAGCCGGAGTAATTCATGCAGTGAATTTCTTCGGATAATCTCCTGTTCCGTTAATGCGATTGCCATAGGTTGAAATTTTTTGTAAAGATAGAGAATTACGATAAAACGTCATGAAGGATATGGTGCGAATGCAGCCCTTTAAAACCGGTAAGATGTAGCTGGTAATAAAGAAGCAGGGTATCAAGCAGCCTTTTCCGGGTTGCCGGGCCAATGCTGTTTATCCCGGCCGGGAGTGGTTCAAGGGCAGGGTTAATCCGGTCGTCAGGTCGGAGGAATGGAGTTGTTAACATGGAATAAAAAATCGAACTGTGATCCGGATCGAGATAGTGGGGGTGGTCGGGAATGGAGGGCTGGAAAAGTCCTTCCCTTAGGTTGAAAACCGGAAATTGCGAAGAATGGTTGGTCTGTGGGAATATACCAAGATAGTGACAAAGATGAAGGGCAAACAGAAGGGGAAAATTGGTAACCGGATCCCGGGTTTCATCCAGATGAAGGCACGATGCCCATAGAAATTCAAAGAGGGGAGGATTGGCTTCCTCCTCGCGGATGGATTTGTATGCCAGCTCATTGATAAAAAGCAGTACAGAACTTTTCCGGATATCCGAAGGGATGTTTTGGTAGGGATGTCCCAGACAGACCTCCTTTACCGAATGAAGCGTGCGTTGTTCCTTATGATAAACCACGAGTTCGAGCAATGTCAGTGGCTGGAACAGACCCGGTTTCACTTTTGCACCGCGGCCCCGCACACCACGGAAGAGATAAGATTGAATTCCAAAAAGTTCAGTATAGATTTTAACAATAATACTGCTTTCAGAATATTTAAGGGTATGAAAAACGATGCCTTTGGTTGAATGGAGCATCAGTGAATGAGCAGGATTTTGGTGACGATTCTTTCTGAACCTGTATCGTTGGATGCATATACCAGGTAAACCCCTGTATGCGCTTTACGGCCATCGAAATTTTTACCATCCCAAATGGCTTGTCCGCCTTCTGCACGGGTAGAATATACCAGCGCCCCGTTAACATCGGTAATCCTGACCTGTGCATTGCTGACCAGCCCCTTGATGGCAATGAATCCTTCGAAATCAGATTTTACAGGGTTTGGAAATGCATACACGTTTTCATTGGTATCGCCTCCAGGTGTTGCGGGCCCGCGAAAGGATATGACCCCTTTATCCGTCCCGAAAAAAACATCGCCATCTTTATTGAGCGCTATACAGATAATGCGGTCAGAAAGCAATGGGCTGTCATCAGCGGTAAAATGATATTTTTGTTTGGCGCCATCTTCCGAAAAACAATAAACGCCTCCCCGGTCTGTTCCGATCCATTTTTGGTTTGCACCATCAACAGCGATGGCTGTTACCGTTTCATTTTCCAACAGATATTGAACATAGCCGCCTTGCTGGATGAGGATTCGCTGACAATCGAAATGCTGGCCGTTAAAAATATTTTCAGGAGAATAAAAAACGGCAACCCCTTTTTCTGTACCAATCCAAACCTCTCCGTTTTGGTCTTCGGCCATGGCATTGACGTTATTTCCCGGAATGCCCCCGTTCCCGGTTGCTGAGTTTAAAAGTTTTGCCTGATCATCGGCCGGGTTCTGTGGGGTGCCGTTATCTGTAAAAACCAAAAGCGAATTTGGGTTCATGTTTCCATATCGCATCTGAATCCATTTTTGGCCAAGCCGGGTAGCCATAATCTGCCCCAGGTCGTTTTCATTGGCAATGGGAATGGTAAAACCGGTCCAAACCTCCCCCTTTTTCATGGAAAGACAACTGTTATTGTGTGAGGTCACCACCCAAAGGTTACCCTCAGAGTCAAAAGTTAGTCCCCCAACCCGGATATCGGAAGTGTCGGAAGCTGTATGATGCCGCAGTGTACTGTTTGATTCGGTATATCGCCTGATAACGGAATCGTTATACATTTCAAGAACCCCGCGGCCAAAGGACCCGGCGTATATGCGGTTATTATCGGAAGGGTCAACGGCAACAGAAACAATATCGTGGGTCAGCCCCATTATCGGACTGGTGTTTCCGGTAATGTTTTTCCAGTTTGTATTATCAAAATGATATACCTGTGCCTGATAATAGAGAGGGACATAGGAAGCATCATGCCCGCCGGGGGCAATGACCAGATTATTTCCCTGGGCCGACATGCTAAAAGCCAAAGCGCTTAATGGGCCGCTCAGGGTAATGTGGTGGATCACTCCGGTTGCAGCATCGTAATTGATCAATCCGGAATAGGTGTCAGAAATCCAGATATTACCCGAAACATCTGCAAATCCGTTGGTCGGATAGGGGCTCCCCGGTTCATAATTCCAAATGGTCGTGATTAATTCCAGGTCTGGGTTGAACTCGCAGGCAAAATAAGCGTAGGATACAACAAGAAATTTCTCATTGGCCTGAAGGTGCATCACTGGACTGTATAATTCCCGTTCCCATCGGTCCCATAAGCCGTTTGAAAAAACGTACAGGGTATCGGAGGTGGATGCCCCCTGTTTTTTATTGACAATGATCTTCCCGTTAAAATTTACGATGGTGTTGTACTGGGCGCTGGTATCAATGGCTGTATCCTTGTGCCATGAGGCAAAATTAGCCAGGTTCGGATCTTTGGACCATGCTTTGTAAATCCCTTTTTCGGTCGCTGCAAAAAGCGAGTCATCGTTATCAGTGGTCAGCGCCAGCACATTAACCTGACTTCCCTGGCTCCCGATGTAATAGGTGTCGCGGATTTCCTCTTTGCTGATATCAAGGGCCACAATTCCGAACCCACACGATAAATAAGCCACCTTTCCGATAAAATAGATGTCGTTGATGGTTTTATTTCCCAAAATGGGTTTTCGTTTAATATCGGAAATATTGATGATGGTATTATCTTTTATCAGATCGATATTTGCATTGGAATAGGCAATGACAAGTGTATTATACGCTTTGTTATAATTGATGCAACTGATCCCGATGTCGGAAAGACCGGTAATCTTTGTGATCCTGACTACGCTGTAATCCTCTTTATTGACATAGAAAACAGCATATGGAGTGGAGGCATAGACTTTATCGCCGGCATCGGTCACTGAATTACAGAGGGTGTAGGGGAGTTCGTCCCGCCATTGACCAACAGGGACCTGCTGGGCAAAAAGGCAGGCTGGTGCAGGAAGCATCAGGATAAAGGTTAGAAAGTAACGAAACAGTTTCATGATTAATGAATTACAGAGGGGAATTAAAGGAAGGTATAACTTATTTTTTCTTGATTTATTGTGTAAAACAAGATCATACAATCATACCTGCGGCAACCGTTTCGTTTGTGCTTTCATCAATGAGGATAATGCTTCCGGTAATCCTGTTTTGGGAGTAGGGATCAAAGAACAAAGGTTGGGTGGTACGAAGCCGGATCCGTGCAATATCGTTCATGTTCACGGTAATATTTGTTGTTATTTGTTCCAGAGAACTGATATTCAGCACATAATCAACATTTTCGATGATACACCTGACGTCGCGGGTCGTATGTTTTAACGTGTACCTGCCTTTCACCTGAAGTGGTTTTGGGTTCATCCAGCAAATCATGGTCTCAAGGTCATTGCTTTCTGAAGGTATGTCGGATGGGCTGACAATCATATCGCCACGGCTGATATCCACATCGTCACTCAGTGTCAGTGTTACCGACATGGGGGCCCAGGTTTCTGCAAGGGGGCCATCAAAAGTGTCGATGGTTGCAATGTGACTGGTGATCCGGGAGGGCAGGATAAGAATTTCATCACCGGGATGAAAAAACCCGCCTGCAACCCTGCCGGCATATCCCCGGTAGTCATGAAATTCGTCCGATTCCGGGCGGATCACATATTGGACCGGAAAACGAGGATGCTGCAGATCGTGGTCCTGGTCGATAGGGATTGTTTCAAGGATGTGTAACAAGGTGCCCGAATGGTTCCATGCCATGTTTTCTGAAGGTTTCACAACATTATCGCCATGAAGTGCACTGATTGGAATAAAACGAATGTCTTTATCGGGAAAAATACGATTGGCGAATGCCCTGAAATCACCCGATATGCGGTCGAACACATCCTGGCGGTAATCCATGAGGTCCATTTTATTGATACATACGATAATATGGGGAATTCCAAGCAGGGAAGCAATAAAGGCGTGACGGTGTGTTTGTTCAATCACCCCGTTTCGTGCATCAATAAGTAAAATGGCGGCATTGGCGGTGGATGCACCGGTGACCATATTGCGGGTATATTGGATATGGCCCGGGGTATCGGCGATTATAAATTTGCGGTTGGGGGTTGCAAAATAGCGGTAGGCCACATCGATGGTAATTCCTTGTTCCCGCTCCGCGCGAAGCCCGTCAGTAAACAGCGCCAGGTTAAGATGCCCGCTGCCTTTTTGGATGCTGGCCCTTTTTACGGCATCGAGCTGGTCTTCGAAGATCGATTTACTGTCGTACAAGAGCCGGCCAATCAGGGTACTTTTACCGTCGTCAACACTTCCTGCGGTGGTGAACCGCAACAGTTCCATGTTCAGGTAGGCCTTGTTTGAAAATTTTTGTTCCATTAAAAATAGCCCTCTTTTTTCCGGTCTTCCATGGCTGCATCCGATCTTTTATCATCATAGCGTCCCCCCCGTTCTGTAACCCGGGTGGCAGCTATTTCCTGGATAATGTCTTCGACGGTGTCGGCAGTGGAAAGGGTAAGCCCGGTACAACTGATGTCGCCAACAGTCCGGCACCGGACCCTCCGGTGTTCTGTTTTTTCAGCAGGTTTCATCTGCATGAAGGGAGCGGCTGCAAGCCAAACGCCATCCCGGTAAAAAACATCCCGTTCGTGGGTAAAATAAATATCGGGCAAATCAATATGATCGGCAAGAATATATTGCCATACATCCATTTCTGTCCAATTGCTGATAGGAAAAACCCGGAAATGTTCCCCCATTCGTTTTTTTCCGTTAAAGAGCCCCCATAATTCCGGCCGTTGGTTTTTTGGGTCCCATTGACCGAATTCATCGCGGTGAGAGAAAAACCGTTCTTTGGCCCTGGCTTTTTCTTCATCACGACGGGCCCCGCCAATGGCGGCATCAAACTTGTTTTTTTCAAGCGTATCAAGCAACGTAACGGTTTGCAACACATTCCGGCTGGCATTGATGCCTTTTTCTTCGATAACCCTTCCGGTATCTATCGATTCCTGTACTGAACCAACAAGGAGCCTGACATTTAACCGGGCAACAAGCCGGTCGCGGAATTCAAGGGCTTCTGTAAAATTATGGCCGGTGTCAATATGCAGCAACTGGAATGGAATACGGGCCGGATAAAAAGCTTTCCGGGATAAATGTACCAAGACAATGGAATCTTTCCCTCCCGAAAAAAGAAGGACAGGGCGTTCAAACTGGGCAGCGACTTCCCGGATTACATGAATGGCTTCCGCTTCAAGTTCCTTCAGATGGGTTAACTGATAAAGGCTCATCGGATCAACCCTGCTATGATTTGCCAAATATCCGTTGTAGTAACGTTTTTTTACGGCCGGTCTCTTTGTCGTCAGAATAATATCCGTAACCATATCCGTAACCATACCCGTAACCATACCCGTAACTATATCCATAACCATATCCGTATCCATAACCATACCCGTATCCATACGAGCTTCGGGAGAGTTTCACGTCATTGATCAGGATGGCGAGGTTCGGGATATTGCGGTGTTCCAAGTCGTGGATGATAGAACCAAAAATCTTTTTATGGGTATAACCCTGGCGCACGAGGAACAGGTTGGCGTCGACATGTTTCACCAATAAAAAGGCATCGGTCACAAGCCCGATCGGTGGGGTGTCGATAATGATAAAGTCATATATCTCTTTGAGGTGTGAAAACAACTCCGTGCATTTGTCGGAGGCAATTAATTCAGCAGGATTGGGAGGTACCGGTCCGGCCATAATGATGTCAAGGTTGTCGATGCCCGAAGCCTGGATGATATCCTCCAGCTTGCTCTTGTTGATCAGATAAGAGCTGATCCCCTCTGTATTGGTAAGGCCAAAGTCCTGGTAAATTTTGGGTTTTCGCAAATCAAAGCCCATCAGAAGGGTTTTTTTACCGTATAGGGCAAAGATGGAGGCAAGGTTAATGGAAATAAAGGTTTTCCCGACAGCAACCATATCGGAAGTAACCATGATGGTTTGTTTTTCTTTTCCCTTCAGTAGGTAGTTGATGTTGGTCCTGACTGAGCGGAACGATTCTGCAATGGTCGATTTGGGTGAATCAATCACGACGATTTTTCCCGGCTTGTCACTATGTATTACATGTCCGATGATGGGAAGTTTGGTTATCTTTTCTATATATTCCCGTTCCATGACCATATCGTTAAAGTAGTCCTTGCCGAGGATATATACAATGGGAAGAATAATGCCAAGGATCAGGGCTATAATATAATTAAGGCTCTTTTTTGGGAAAACGGGCGATGACCCTTCACTTTTGGCTTCGTCTAAAACTTCGTTATCGGAAAGGTTGGCTGCCTGGGTGATCTGTGCTTCGGAACGTTTCTGTAGCAGATAGGTATAAATGGCGTCGGTAAGTTTGAATTTTCGCTCGATCCCGAATAAAACCCGTTGTGTTTCTGGGAGGTTGCCGATGCGGGCATTGATGCCGGCAACCCGGTTGTTGATCTCTGTTACCGCAATTTCATTGGAGTTGATGGCGCTTTTTACATTTTCATAAAGGGCATTTTTGGTTGTTGCAATCTGAAGGTCAATGGCGCGGAGGCTTGGGTTTTTTTCCCTCGAATATTGCGACGCTTCGGTCCGCTTCATATAGAGGGTTGTCAACTGCATGGTAAGGTCGTTCAAAATGGTATTGTCGATACCCATCGAAGCAGGAACGATCAGCTCGTCCAGCTTCTGGTTTTTTTCAATGTAATCCTTCATGTTCAGGAGGTACTTTGATTTGACCATCAAAATGGCTTTTTCATCCTGAAGTTCCATCATTTTTTCAAAAACCTGTTTTGCTTCGTCGTCAAGGTTCATGATCTCTTTGTTGGTACGGAATAACATCAGTGCTTTTTCCGATGAGTTCAAAGAATCGGTGATCCCCTGAAGTTCGGTATCAATAAAAGATATGGTACGCAAAGCCACAATGTTTTTTCGTTCCAGCCCTTTGGCAAGGTACTCTTTGGTGAGTGTATTGAGAAAGGTACTGATTTTATCGGGGTTGCCGCCTTTGAGCTTGATTTCAACAATGGAAGCTTCCCTGTTTATGGGTTCGATGCTGAACGATTTGAATTCAGTGACTAACTTATCATAACTGTTGAAAGAAAAAGAAAAAGAACGGTTCAGGTCAACCTCGGGGTCGAACTTGTCGGTGCGGATCAGTTTGAATTTAAAATATTTATTCTGAACGAGTTGACCTACGGAAAAAGTTTCATCAAAAGAAATGTTCACTTTTTCACCCTCTATGTTTTGGCGAAGGGAAAAATTGAAAAAGGCCGCCTCCTGGTTTTTTGCCTCCAGCCGGTATTTGTCGTCTGAAAGAAAAGTGACATTGAACTTTGTGTTCACGGTCTGGGGAAAGGTTGAATCCATGATAATCCGGAAAGGCACCTCCTTGAAAAGCTCTCTGGTAACAAAATTGTCTTCACTGAAATAGGCCACTTCGAACCCGGTTTTGGTTATAGTGCGATAGCTCAGTGAATAGGACGAAAGGACCCCGATTTCGTTTTGGAGGTTTTGCATGTTGTTGAACAGCCCCATGCCCAAAAGGTCCTGGGGGTTCAACTTGTTTTCCGATTTATCCGTAATCAGAACGGTGGTTTTAACTTCATAAACCGATGGGGTATATTTGTTAAAAATAAATGCGATGATGAGCGCTATGAAAATGGTAACAGCAAAAAGGTACCAATAACGGTAAAATTTAAAGAGCAGCGCTTTGTAGTCAACAGATTGCTCTTGCTGGGCAAAATCTTGGATGTTTTCGTTCACAGGTCAATTATTTTGAGAAATAATTTATCAACAATAGGGTGGTTGAAACCGATGCAAGCACAATGGCCCAGGGGAAGGTAGTGCCAAGTCCCCAACGTTTGTAGCCTAAGGGCATGACATAAATGATATCGCTGGGCTGTAGGTAATAGAAATCGGAATTAAGGATATCGTCGCTGGTCAGGTCTAAGTATTGCACCCGGGAACCCCCTTTGGTTTGCCGGATCAGCGCTACTTTACTTCGGTTTGCAAATTCGGTCATGTCGCCGGCCATGGAAAGTGCTTCAAAAATATTGATATCGTCCTTGTAAATTGTGAAAATTCCGGGGCGACTGACTTCCCCGACAAGGGTTATACGAAAGTTCACGACTTTAACAACCACATTGGTCTCTTTCAGGTATTCGTTGATCAGTTGCTGGATCATGGATTTGATCTGGTCGACATTGAGGTCCCTGACATAAACTTTACCGACAATGGGGAAATCGATATACCCTTCCGGTGTGACGCTATAGCTGTTCAGGTAGATGGACGCATCGTTGGCGTAATCATTGTAAGAGCTGGTGCCCGATTGTTTGTTAAAAAAGATAAAGGCTTTTTCATCCAGGCTGAAAACACGGATATAGAGGTTGTCTTTGGGTTGAACCTTATATTCCACATCTCGTTTGTTGGAAAAAAACGAGGTGGTATCCTTGGCTTGTTCTTTTTGAAGGTATTTAATTTTTTTCTGTGGAACGCAGGAAGTCGCGAGCATAGCAACCAATAATACAAAACTCAGATATTTCAGGAGTAATGATAGGCGATGTTTCATAAACATAGAGTATAAAAACACGGCAAATGTACACATTTTTTTTAAACTGAAAACGGGGTGGGGCATCTCATCCTAAAACAGACCTAAGCTGTTGCGATTTCACCCAGAAGGGTGGCAGAGGTGAAATTAACAACGCGTGCATTGATATAATTTCCGGGGCCCGCTTCTGTTTTAGGAAAAACAATAACCTTATTCTGTGAGTTTCGTCCGAAATGGTGCCATTTCGATCGTTTCGATTCTCCTTCGATGAGGGTGGTAAAAATTTTACCCAGGTCACGTTTGTTGCTTTCAAAAGACAGTTTCTGCTGCAGGTCAATGATTTCATTTAACCTTCTTTTCTTAACTGGTTCGGCGATGTTGTCTTTCATGGTTTCTGCAGCCTGTGTCCGGGGACGTTCAGAATATTTGAACATATAAGCAAAATCGTATTTTGCCCATTCCATCAGCGACAGGGTTTGTTGGTGGTCTTCTTCTGTTTCATCACAGAACCCGGTAATGATGTCGGTCGAAACAGAACAACCGGGGATGATATCCCTGATCGCCCTGATCCGGTCCATGTATTGTTCCCGGGTATAATTCCGGTTCATTAATTTCAGGATGTGGTTGCTTCCCGACTGGGCCGGCAGGTGGATGGATTTGCAGATGTTGTCATGTTTTGCAATAACATGTAGCAAGGCATCCGGGATGTCTTTGGGGTGTGAAGTGGCGAACCGGATACGCATTAACGGGTCAACGCCGGCAACTTGTTCCAGAAGGTTTGCAAAATCAACCTTCCCTCCGGGCGACATCCATTGATAGGAGTTGACATTCTGGCCGAGCAAGGTAACTTCGCGGTATCCCTGGTTGAACAGATCGTGGGTCTCTGCAACAATCGACCCGGCATCCCGGCTTCGTTCCCGGCCGCGGGTGAAGGGGACCACGCAATAGGAACAATAATTTTCGCACCCCCGCATAATCGAAATAAATGCAGTGACGCCATTCAGATCCAGACGAACCGGTGTTATGTCGGCATAGGTTTCATCGGCCGACAGGATCGTATGGATGGCCTTTTGACCGGAAATTGCCTGTTCGATCAGAAAGGGGAGGTCGCGGTAAGAATCCGGTCCTGCAACCAGGTCGAGCAGTTGTTCGTCATTTCCAAGGGCGGTTTTGGTGCGGTCGGCCATACAACCCAGCAAACCAATCATCAGTGCGGGGTTCCGTTTCTTTAATGATTTAAAATACTGCAATCGTTTCCGGACCCGTTCCTCAGCATTTTCACGGATTGAACAGGTGTTGATAAAAACAATATCTGCCTGGCCGGGGTCGGTGGTTTGATCATATCCTTGACGGGTAAGTACAGATGTAATGATTTCACTGTCAGAAAAATTCATCTGACAGCCATAGGTTTCAAGAAAAAATTTTTTTGATTTTTTCATCTTTGTGTATTACCCGGGGCCATGAAAACCGATAAAGCATAAAAAATCGGGGCAAAGGTAGTGATTAAGTTAATTGTCTTACTTTTGTGCCGGATTTCGAAAAATTAATACGGTATCCAGATGACAAAGAACTTAGTAATTGTTGAGTCTCCGGCCAAGGCTAAGACCATCGGAGGATTTTTAGGGAAGGATTTTACGGTTAAGTCATGCATGGGACATGTAGCAGACTTGTCGAAAAAGGGTCTCGGTGTGGATATTGAAAACGGTTTCATCCCCCGGTACATCGTTTCGCCGGAAAAGAAAAAAATCGTTTCAGAGTTGAAGAAACTTGCCCTGGATTCGGAATGGGTATGGCTGGCTTCTGACGAGGACCGGGAAGGAGAGGCCATTGCCTGGCACCTGGCAGAGACCTTAGGGCTGGATGAAAAAAAAACCAAAAGAATCGCTTTCCATGAAATTACCCGGAGCGCTATTCAGGAAGCCATAGAATCGCCGCGGGGTATAGATAAAAACCTGGTCAATGCCCAACAGGCACGGCGGGTACTCGATCGCCTTGTTGGCTTTGAATTATCCCCGCTGTTGTGGAAGAAAATCAAACCATCACTTTCGGCCGGCCGCGTCCAATCGGTTGCCGTACGTCTGATTGTGGAGCGCGAAGAGGAGATTAAAAATTTTCAAAGCGCCTCAGCTTTCCGCATTACCGCGGAGTTTCAGGTGAAAAATGGAGAAAAAACCGCGGGGTTCAAAGCCGAGCTCAATAAACGCTTTTCAACAAAAGAACAAGCTGTTGATTTTCTTGAGAAATGCAGGCTGACAGCGTACGTCATTGAAGATATCGATACCCGTCCTGCAAAAAAAACCCCTGCTCCGCCATTCACAACTTCCACCCTTCAACAGGAAGCCTCGCGCAAACTTGGTTTCTCTGTATCAAACACCATGCGCATTGCCCAGGCGCTTTATGAATCGGGAAAAATTACCTACATGCGTACCGATTCGGTCAACCTGTCGGATCTTGCATTGTCCATGTCGCACCGGGAGATTGCGGAAAGCTTTGGCGAACCTTACGTAAAAATACGGAAGTTCTCTACAAAAACCAAAGGGGCGCAGGAGGCGCATGAAGCCATTCGCCCGACTGCACTTTCCGTTAAAACCATCGAGGGCGATAAATCGCAAAAACGGTTGTATGAACTGATATGGAAACGTACCATTGCTTCCCAGATGGCCGACGCTGAATTGGAGAAAACCAATGTGGTGATTGGCATTGACAACAGCACTGAAAAATTCATTGCAAAAGGGGAGGTAATGAAATTTGACGGGTTTCTGAAAGTTTATATGGAATCAAAGGATGAAGATGAACAGAATGGGGAAGAAGGAATGCTCCCCCCCATGGTAATCGGCGAAAAACCCACGCTTCTGGAAATGGTCGCCCAGGAAAAATTTACACAGCAACCATACCGCTATACCGAAGCAACCCTGGTAAAAAAATTAGAAGAATTGGGGATCGGGCGCCCATCGACCTATGCTCCGATCATTTCGACCATTCAAAAAAGAGAATACGTTATTAAGGAAGACCGGCCCGGCTTTTCAAGGAGTTTTATCCAGATTATCCTGAAAAACAATACCCTGAAAGAAGAACATAAAACCGAAAACACAGGATTTGAAAAAGCCAAACTTTTTCCAACCGATATTGGTACCCTGGTCAATAGCTTTCTCACCCGGCATTTCGGAAACATCCTGGAATATAATTTCACCGCCAATGTCGAAGAGGAGTTCGATGAAATTGCGGAAGGGAAATTGGTCTGGAATGAAATGATCCGGGAGTTTTATCAACCTTTTCATAAACAAATTGAAAATGCCCTTGAAAATTCAGGGAAAGTAAGCGGCGAAAAATTACTCGGAACAGATCCTCAAACCGGAGTTAATGTTTTTGTAAAAATCGGACGGTACGGGCCAATGGTACAAATGGGAAATACCGATAGCGAAACCAAACCACGGTTTGCATCCTTGAAAAAAGGACAAAGCCTCGAAACCATTTCACTGACTGAAGCGCTGGACCTGTTTAAATTACCACGGGTTGCCGGAGAATATGAATCCTCGGAGGTAGTGATATCCACCGGCCGTTTTGGCCCGTATGTTCGTCATCAATCTGCTTTTTATACCCTGCCAAAAGAAGATGATCCCCTTACGGTGACCCTTGAACGGGCAGTTGAAGTCATCGTCAATAAAAGGCAGGCCGACAGCCAGAAGATACTCCACGAATTTTTGGACGGTAAAGACCTGATCCGTGTCATCAACGGACGCTTCGGGGCTTACATCACATACAATAAAGAAAATTATAAAATTCCCCGGGGAAAAGATCCCAAAACGCTTACCCTTGAAGCGTGTAAAACCATCATTGCCAATACAGAACCTTCAAAATCCAAATCGAAAAAGAAAAAGTAATGTCCCATGGATATTTCTGTTTTTTTTGAACCATTAAACCTGAGCGAATTTTCCTTCACAGAGGGGCTGTCCGCCCAGTCCCGGTTAGGGAGCATCATTCCTGTTTTTTCAGATGCGAGGGATTTTCCTGACTACACATCCTTCGACATTGCCCTGATCGGGGTGAAAGATGACCGGGGAGCTGTGAATAATGACGGGTGCGGCCTTGCACCGGACAGGATCAGAAAATATCTTTATCAACTCAATACCGGCCCATATCCCATCAAAATTGTTGACCTTGGAAATATAAAAAATGGGTTTTCGGTTTCCGACACCTACTTTGCACTCAGTTCCGCAGTGGCCGAACTGATTACCAACAATGTAGTTCCGGTTATCCTCGGGGGGAGCCAGGATATTACCTTTGCCAATTATCAGGCCTACCAGGGACTGGGTCAGATTATCAATATTGTTGCCATTGATCCCATGTTTGACCTGGGGAAATCAGAACAGGAACTTACTTCCCAATCCTATTTGAGCAACATTATCCTGCATCAGCCCAACTACCTGTTCAACTATGCAAACATAGGATATCAGACCTATTTTATTGACCAGGATGCGTTAAAGCTGATGAAAAACCTCTTTTTTGATACCTATCGCCTGGGTATTGTACGCCAGGACCTGGAGGAGGTTGAACCGATTGTGCGCAATGCCGACATGCTCAGTTTTGATGTTTCTGCCATACGCAATTCAGATGCCCCCGGCAATGAGAATGCTACCCCCAATGGGTTTTATGGTGAAGAAGCTTGCCAGATTGTCCGTTACGCAGGGCTCAGTGATAAACTTACTTCCATCGGCTTTTATGAGGTCAACCCCAAATTAGACCCCGGCGGGCAAACCTCCCATCTGGTGGCCCAGATGATCTGGTACTTTATTGATGGTTATTATAATCGCGCCCATGATTTTCCCTTTCGCAATGAAGAGGATTATCTCAAATATCATGTGAGCATCAGGGACCATAAGGAAGATATCGTTTTTTATAAAAGTAAAAAAACCGATCGCTGGTGGATGGAAATTCCGTTACAGGCTGAACAACGGATCAAGTACCAAAGACACTACATGGTACCTTGTTCTTATAAAGATTATCAGATTGCCTGTGAAAACGATATCCCCGACCGTTGGTGGATGGTTTATCAAAAACTGATGTAATTTCAAACCCTACCGGCTTAATCGGTCAGGGTTGGCCGATAAAAAACCTTTCCACCCTGAGAAATTTTTTTGGGTTTGAGGGATCGCTTTTTGAAAAAAGTGACACACCGCCACGGCAAGTGCATCTGTTGCATCCATTGTTTCAGGGGCCTCTTTCATATCCAGAAACCGTTGCAGCATCGCAGCTACCTGTTCTTTTGTTGCAGCTCCTTTTCCGGTTATGGATTGTTTTATTTTGCGTGGTGTGTATTCAAAAACCGGTATTGACCGCGATAATGCAGCTGCAATCGAAACACCCTGTGCCCTTCCGAGTTTCAGCATCGATTGGACATTTTTTCCGAAAAAAGGCGCCTCAATAGCCAGTTCGTCGGGGTGATACGCATCAATTAATGCAACCATTCGCTCAAAAATTATTTTCAGGCGTAAAGGATGATTGTCGGATTTGTTTAATTTTAGCACGCCCAATGTAAGTAAGGCAGGGTGGTTTCCGATTATACGGATAACCCCGTAACCCATGATGGTTGTTCCCGGGTCAATACCCAAAATTATCCGCTCGCCGGTCATTGCTGTAACATGAAAAACAGGTCAAAAGTAAGCAAATTAGCCAATCTCGCCATTCAATTAATCATATTGGTCATTACTTATGGTTTTATTTTCCGGCAGGTATTCCTGAAAAATGATCTTCCGGGAATGTACCAAAACGTCAGAGGAGAATTCTTCAAACCGCTTTTTATACCAGGATTGGGCCTGGTTGTGCTGCTTATGGTTGTAAATTGGGGAATTGAAAGCTGGAAATGGAGGCTGTTGATCGGGAAAATTGAAAAAATCGGATTTTTTAAATCATTTCAGGCAGTCCTGACCGGCGTCAGCATTAGTTCATTTACCCCAAACCGGATCGGGGAATTTTTTGGCAGGGTTTTTATATTACAGAAAGCCAGCCATATAGAAGGTATCCTGGTCACCATCCTGGGAAGCATGAGCCAATTGTTGATTACCATCGTGGGAGGTTCTGTGGCAATCCTTGTTTTTCTCCCACACTTTTTATCCGGTACCGTCTTCGGCCATGGTTATCTCTATTATACATTTCTGGTAGTGGTTGTATCCCTCAATCTCCTGCTTTTAGGCCTTTTCTATAACATTTCCTACATAGCCATATGGAAAGAAATTCTTTTTAAAAACAGGTTAAGAAAATTTCGCAAGTTCCTCAGGGTTTTTGCTTTCTATCATTATAAAGAGATTACCCGCGTAATCTTACTGAGTTTTTTACGGTATGTGGTTTTTTCTTTCCAGTTTTTTCTCCTGCTCCGTTTATTGGGAGTCGTATTGCCTTTTTTTCATGCCCAGTTGCTGATATCCCTGATATTTTTCATTATGGCCATGGTCCCCACCATAGCCCTTGCCGAACTGGGGATCCGCGGGTCAGTTTCACTGTACATTTTTGGGCTCTATTTTTCGCAGACCGGTCTGATAAACAATGCCTTTGTCCTGCCGGTTTTTGCATCCGCCACACTTTTATGGCTGATTAACCTTGGAATACCTGCCCTGGCCGGTACCTTTTTTCTCTTCCGGTTGCAATTTTTCAGAAACCAGAAATAAACCATCATGGTTATGCCAGAGATTGTTATAACAGTGATTTTTCTTTTTTTGGCAGGATATGGTTATTTCATCCTGAGTTTTACCCTGGGCCTGTATAAGCTGGATAAACAGCATAATCAAAACCAAGCCCCCGACGGCGGGTATCTGTTTGAATACAAAACCAAAGTAACAGTCATAATCCCGACACGCAATGAAATCGATAATATCGCAGGAATCCTGGATGAAATCAGAAACCAGGATTATCCGGGAAATTTACTGGATGTCATTGTGAGCGATGATTTTTCAACGGACCATACCTGTGCTTTTGTAGAGCAGTTTATTCACAAGTATCCTGATTTTTCGGTTGTTTTGATCGATCCTAAAAGGGAGGACCGGGCCGGAAAAACGGGGAAGAAACGGGCAGTAGAAAGAGCCATCCGGATTTCACAAGGGGAGTTGATCCTGGGAACCGATGCCGATACCCACCGGAGCTCCCATTGGATTTCGTCCATGGTGTCGGCCTATGAAAGCAGCCATGCAAAAATGGTTTTGGGAGCCGTGGTATTTCACAATGAAAATAGTTTGTTACAAAAAATTCAATCGGTGGAGTTTATAGGGTTGATGGGGGTGACTGCCGGCGCTGCTTCCCTGGGGCATCCCGTGATGTGCAATGGCGCTAATCTGGCTTATACTGCCAAGGCATTTCATGAGGTTGGAGGTTTTCGGGAGAACCATCGATTTGCCTCAGGCGACGATCAGTTCCTGATGGCCGGGATTAAAAAAGAATATGGTCGGGGAGCGGTCTTTTTTCATTATAACCGGTTGGCAGTTGTTCGCACCGAAGCGGAGAAAACTTTCCGCGGATTTATCAATCAACGGTTGCGATGGGTTTCAAAAGGGAGTGGTTATCGCGATCCATATGTAATAACCGTGGCCATGGTTACCTATCTGGTCCATTTTTTTCTCCTGGCAGGAATGTTGGCCGCTGTTTGGTGGCCGGAACTTTTTTTTATCTCCTTTTTGCTGTGGTTAATAAAAATTTTATTGGATTATCCGCTGGTGTTTATGATGACACGGTTTTTCGGGAAACAGGATTTGCTTGGCTATTACTTTATATCCCAGGTGTATCAACTCGTATATGTTGTTGTTTTGGGCATTACTGGTTTGATAGTCCCCTTTTATTGGAAAGGAAGAAAGGAAGGCCTTTAAACCACGTTGTCTGTAAAAAGGGCTTCTGCAAGGATCAGATCCCGGGGATGGGTGATTTTTATATTGTTTTTATCTCCTTCAACCAGGAAAATTTGTTCCCCGGAAGCTTCCACAACAGAAGCATCATCGGTAAAATAATCGGAGTAAGGCTGGGTATAGGCGCGTTTAAGTACTTTTGAGTCGAAAACCTGAGGGGTTTGAATAACAACAAAACCGCTCCGGTCAACCGACCGGTTTGAGCCAGCGAAGATTTGTCGAATCGAATCGTTGACAGGGAGAACCGGTACGCTGTTTCCATTCAGTCGGGCAGTTGCAAAAGTATGGCGGATCAGGGTCATGGTGACCATTGGCCTTACTCCGTCATGAATGGCTGTTAATCCATCTTCGGGGATTGTTTCCAAGGCATTTTTTACAGAATGAAAACGGGTTGGGCCACCGGCAACAAGGGTGTGAGGAATGGTACATGAAAACTGCCGGCACAATCCTTCCCAGATGGGAAACTGATCCTCCGGCAGTACAACAAAGATCAATATTTCCGGAAACGTTTGAAAAAAGGCCTGCATGCTGTGCATCAGCATAGGCTTCCCTGCCAGTAAAAGGAATTGTTTGGGAATGTCCCTGTTCATTCGTGAACCGATACCTCCGGCAACGATGACAACTGTTTTTTTCAATAAGGGTCGATTGGATGTTAAAGGATCAGCATCGGGTTGCCATATGTAAAAAACTTGTAGTTCTTGTCCACGGCAACTTCATATGCTTTCATCAGTAAATCATAACCGGCAAAGGCTGAAACCATCATCATCATAGGCGACTGGGGAAGGTGAAAGTTTGTGATCATGGCATTCGCGATGCTGAATTCGTAAGGGGGAAAAATGAATTTATTGGTCCATCCCCGGTATGGTTTGAGGTTTCCGGCAATGGTCACCGATGATTCTATGGCTTTCATAGAGGTGGTGCCCACGGCAACAACACGGCCTTTAGCGGCCATGGAGCGGTTGACGATTTCGGCTGTTTCAGGCTCAATGATCACCTCTTCCGAATCCATTTTATGTTTGGTCAGATCTTCTACATCGATGGTGCGAAAATTTCCCAACCCTACATGTAGGGTCACTTCTGCAAAAGAAACTCCTTGTAATTCAAGTCGTTTCATTATTTCGCGACTAAAATGCAGACCGGCGCTCGGGGCGGCAACGGCTCCCTCGTGTTTTGCAAAAATGGTTTGATAACGCTCTTCGTCCTCCTGGGTTGCCTGACGGTTCAGGATTTTGGGAAGCGGTGTTTGCCCCAGGTGCTGAATGGTTTTTTTAAAGTCTTCGTATGGCCCGTCGAATAAAAACCGGATGGTCCGTCCCCGGGAAGTAGTATTGTCGATCACTTCTGCCACAAGGGAATCGTCGTCGCCAAAATAAAGTTTATTGCCAATCCGGATTTTACGGGCCGGATCAACCAGAACGTCCCAAAGACGGGATTCCCGGTTAAGCTCACGAAGGAGAAAAACTTCAATTTTGGCCCCTGTCTTTTCTTTTTCACCATATAACCGGGCAGGAAAGACTTTGGTATTATTGATAATAAAAACATCTTTCTCGCCGAAATAGTTAAGGATGTCTTTAAAATGGGCGTGTTCAATGGTCTGTGATTTACGGTCCAGTACCATCATGAGCACTTCATCGCGGAGTTTGGATGGATGATTTGCGATCAGTTCGGGGGGCAAGTGGAATCGAAATTGGGATAATTTCATGATCTTCGGCCGGTTAAAAAGGGCGGCAAAGGTAATACTTTTTTAAACCAAAGTCAAATGGTTTTTATTCTTTAAACAGGTCGGCGATATCCTCCCCCTGATCTGTTTTTAAATGACAGGCTACAATACCCAATGCTTGTGCGGCTTTTACATGTTGCAACGAATCATCAATGAACAATGTTTCGCCGGGGATAAGGGCTCCTTCGGCTAACACAAATTCAAAAATTTCTTTTTCAGGTTTTTGCAAATGAATTTGGAAAGAAAACCAGGCTTTTTCAAAAAGATGGTCAAAGCTGAGATACCCAAAACGTTGCCTGAAATCTTTCAAAAACTGATTGTAATGAATTTCATTTGAATTGCTAAGGATGAATATCCGGTAATGTTCCCTCAGTTTTTCAATCCGTCTTATCCGGGATTCCGGTATGTCAAGAAGCATGGCATTCCAGGCCTCATCAATCTGGGCATCTGTGACAGGCATCGAAAATTCCGGCTTTAAGAAATCCCTGAATTGCTGAGGAGTCAAGGAACCCCGTTCAAACTTTCTGAACAGGTCTTCCTTTTCAGAAACCGAATAAGAACCATTAAAGCTTATTAAACCAAGTTCTTTGAACCTGGCTTTGGTAAGTCCGATATCGATATTGCAGATCACGCCCCCAAAGTCGAAAATAATATTTTTGATTTTTGTTAAGGGCGAGCTGCTGCTAATTTTTGATACGTTACACTGCATTGCCGAAAGAGTTACTCCTTTGATAGATATTGCAAACATCGGAAAAAAATTCTACTTTTGCAGTCCTCATTTCGTTAATCGAATGAATAAATCGTATTTCGAAATTGAGAGGGCCCATAGCTCAGACGGTTAGAGCAGCTGACTCATAATCAGCTGGCCACAGGTTCAAGTCCTGTTGGGCCCACCATTTTTACTTCAATCAATAATCCATCTTTATGGCTGAAATAATACCGGAACCCATTGAAAAATACGGGTTAAGTCAACATGCCCGGCCAAAAGTCCTTTTCTCCAGGATCGGGATCGTAGGATGCGGTTCAGTCGGTCAGGAACTCGCTATAACAATATCGAAACAAGGTATTGATGTTACGTTTTTAGAACTTAATGATCATTTGATACAACATTCCCTGGATGAGATCAGAAAACAACTGGACCATGAAATTAACCACTGGGGTCTTACACCCGGAGAAAGGAACGCCATCATGTCCAGGATCCGGGGCACCCTCAGTTACTCCGATTTCACCCATTGTGAACTCGTTATTGAGGCCATAAAGTCAAAACAGGGTGAATCCAGTTTTTCGATGCGAAAAGATGTCTTCAGAAGCATCGAAAAACATGTGGACAAGCGCTGTATCATCGCAACCAACTCATCAACAATCACGGTAACAGAACTCTCTTCGGAACTGGAAAACAACGACCGGTGTATCAGTTTTCACATTTCGACCACAGCTCCCGGGGCAAGTGTGGTGGAGTTGGCAAAAAGCCTTCACACCTCCGATGAAGTTTATTCGAAGGTAGCCCAGTTTGTAAAACTTCTGGATAAAATCCCGATTGAAGTTACCGAATCCCCCGGACTGGTTAGTGTACGGCTTTTTGTAGTGTTGTTGAACGAAGCTTGTGAAGCCCTGATGGAGGGGGTAAGTTCCATGGAAAATATCGACCTTACCATGCGTTCAAGTTTTAATATGCCCCTGGGCCCGTTCGAATTTGCCGACAAGGTTGGTCTCGATAAAATTATCCGGTGGATGGAAAATCTTTACACAGAATTCGGATCGACCCGCTATATTCCCAACCCGATTATCAAGAAACTTTACAGGGCAAACCGGCTCGGCCGTGTCAGCGGCATCGGTTTTTATAGATACAATCCGGAAGGAAATAAAATAACAGATGAAATCTGCTGTTAATATCCGCTCCCTTGTTGGTTCCTCCGGATGACAGCATCGGTAGCAGAAAAGAAGTTAAAAATAAACCCAATGAATATTTTAGTCTTAAACTGCGGGAGTTCATCCATTAAATACCAGCTTTTCGATATGGAAGCCCGTCAGGTGTTAGCCAAAGGGATTGTTGAAAAGGTTGGGCTGAAAGGGTCGTTTCTCATGCCGGAGAAACAAAATGGCGATAAAGTCCGGCTCGAAGGCGAAGTGATCGACCACCAGATCGGAATCGAATATGTGCTTGGGATCCTGATCAGCAAGGAACATGGTTGCATTTCCTCCCTGTCGGAAATAAATGCCATCGGACACCGGATGGTTCACGGAGGTGAAAGGTTTCAGGAAAGCAGCCTGATCAATGATGATACAATTAAGGATTTTAAAGCTTGTATTCCATTGGCCCCCTTGCATAATCCGGCAAACCTGAAGGGTGTTTTTGCTTTGCAGCACTTGTTGCCGGAAGTTCCTCAGGTAGCCGTATTCGATACAGCCTTTCATCAAACCATGCCACCGCATGCATATATGTATGCTATTCCATACTCCCTCTATAAAAAATATGGGATAAGGCGTTACGGATTCCACGGTACCAGCCACTATTATGTCGCCCACCGTGCCTGTCAGATACTCGGTGTCCCGATAAATACAATGAAGATTATTACCTGTCATCTTGGAAACGGATCATCCATGGCGGCCATCAAAGATGGAAAATCAATCGATACTTCCATGGGGCTTACCCCCGTTGAAGGGTTGATCATGGGTACCCGGTCGGGTGATATGGATTTGGGAGTGTTTACTTTCGTAATGGAAAAAGAAGAATTAAACATCAATGTAGCCAATACATTGGTGAACAAACACAGCGGGATGCTTGGGATCACCGGAGTTTCATCCGATATGCGCGAAATTGAAAAAGAGGCAGATGCGGGAAACGAAAGAGCCATTTTAGGACTTGAGATGTTCCGCTACCGGATTAAAAAATACATCGGGGCTTATGCGGCTGCACTGGGAGGGCTCGACCTGCTGATATTTACAGGCGGAATTGGTGAAAACGATTCCGTAACACGCGAAACCTGCTGTTCCGGAATGGAGTATATGGGACTTGAATTTGACCGGGAAAAAAATGCCGGTGTCAGGAGTAAAGAGATGCTCCTTAGCAAACCACAATCCAGGGTGCAGGTTATGACAATCCCGACCAACGAAGAGCTTGTCATCGCAGAACATACTTTCCGGATTGTGAAGGAATCCGGAATAAAAGGAAGTACGCAATCCAAAAATCCGATTATATGAAAAAATGGATCCGCTTTTTACCTTTTTATCTCGCCATCATTATGGTTTCTTGTTCAGAAGCACAACAGTTACAGGGTTTTCAAAAACATCTTTATATCAATTCCCTGAACGATTCACTCCCATACCGGTTTTTTATCCCTGACCATTCAGGGGAACTGAAACTTCCCCTGATACTTTTTTTGCATGGTTCCGGTGAACGTGGCTCAGATAATGAAAAACAAGTAAGCAACGGGGTTAAAAATTTTGTAACTACTGAAAATCAAAAAAACCATCCCAGCTTTGTGGTAGTCCCTCAATGCCCAGCAAACGCCAGGTGGGTGGATGTTGATTTTCGTCAGCCATATAGCAGACAGCCTGCCGAAATTTCAAAACCACTGAGCATGGTCATGTCGTTGATTGACTCTCTGGCCGATCAGTATCCAGTTGATAAACAACGAATTTATATTACCGGTCTCTCCATGGGTGGCTTTGGCGCCTGGGATCTGATTGAACGATATCCGGCTTATTTTGCCGCTGCAGTTCCTGTTTGCGGAGGTGGCGACGAATTACTTGCAGGCAGGTTGGTAAAAATTCCCATCTGGGCATTTCATGGAAAACAGGACAATGTCGTCATGCCTTCACGATCGGAAAACATGATCAATGCCATCCGCAAGGCAGGCGGACAACCTCTCTATACAGCCTATCCCGATTTGGGACATGCCTGTTGGGAAGAGACCTATTCCGATCCGGAATTGTTTCAATGGCTTTTTAAACAAACCACTCCCCTTCGTTAACATATCTGTTTTTTCTCTTTAAGATTCCTCTTAATTTTGTAAAAAAAATTACTGCCCGGATGAACTTAAAAACGTTACCCCTGATTGCTTTCCTTTTTTGTCATGTGATGGTGGGGCTGGATGTACATGCCCAGCAATGGGATTTCATCAAGGAGAAAGATGGTATTAAAATCTATACCCGAAAAGAGGCAAACTCTGCGCTCAAACAATTTAAAGGCGAGGTTGACCTTCATACTTCCCTGGAAAAGGTATATGACCTGCTCGGAAATGTAAAAAATGTCGACTGGTGGGATAAAAATTTAAGGGAAATCAATGTTTTGCTTTATGAGAAAGACAAACACATACAGTATTATTTGATATATGGTGTCCCCTGGCCTTTGGCCGACAGAGATTTATGTGTTGATGCAAAGATAACAACCGATCCGGTCACGGGAGTCCGGACCATCTATTCTACTCCGCTTCTCAATGTCATCCCCGAAAAGGAAGATATGGTCAGGATCAAAGATTATTGGCAACGTTGGGTTATACGGCCTGTAGGGAAAGGAATTGTTCATATCACATTGGAGGGATTTGTTGATCCCGGTGGCAATGTGCCTGATTGGCTGTACAATATGGTCATTACAGAAACACCTTTAAAAATTATTCGTGGTGTTAAAGAGCGGTTGGAAACAAAAAAGTAGATTATTCGTAAAAATTTTTAGCTTTGCGGCGCACAAAACGCCCTAATCGTTTTATCATGGAATTTCTTTATATTGTCATCGGGATGGTGCTCATTTTTGATTTCATTAATGGGTTCCATGATTCTGCTAATTCGATTGCCACGGTGGTTTCAACAAAAGTACTATCTCCTTTTACGGCAGTTGCATTTGCCGCATTTTTCAATTTTGTTGCCTACCTTTTTTTTAGTTTAAAAGTTGCCACAACCATTGGCAAAGGAGTTGTCAACCCCGAAGTTATCAACCTCAATGTGATTGCAGCGGCGCTATTTGCTGCCATTGTCTGGAATTTACTTACCTGGTGGTGGGGATTTCCTTCAAGTTCATCACATACCCTGGTTGGCGGGTTGGTCGGGGCTGCGGTTGCAAAAGCCGGTTTTGGGTCGGTGGTCGTTGGCGGGGTCGTGAAAATTGTCGCTTTTATTATCATAGCGCCGGTTTTAGGAATGGTCATCTCCTTTTTAATCTCGGCCATTGTATTAAATATCAGTAAAAATTTTTCACCAACAACCATAGATAAACATTTCCGGAGGCTGCAATTGTTATCGGCCGCTGCCTTCAGCCTTGGACATGGCGGCAACGATGCCCAAAAATCAATGGGGATCATATGGGTGGCGCTTATTGTTACCGGACAGGCTTCTCAACAGGACCCGATTGCCGGTTGGATCGTTCTTTCCTGTTATTCGGCCATCGCTTTCGGAACCTTATTTGGTGGCTGGAGAATCGTTAAAACAATGGGACAAAGAATTACAAAACTGAAGCCATTTGAAGGTTTCTGTGCTGAAAGCGCAGGCGCCCTGACACTTTTTGGCGCAACAGAATTAGGGATACCCGTGAGTACAACACACACCATTACAGGCGCTATTATCGGCGTTGGCGCATCCAAAGGGGCATCGGCTGTGAAATGGGGTGTTACAACCAAGATTTTCTATTCCTGGATACTGACCATTCCCATATCAGCTGCCATTGGCGCAGCAGCTTTCTACATATTAAACGCAATCCTCTGATCCGATCTGTAAAATTAATACCAACATCATGAAAATAGATTCGTTACTGAAAATTTTCGTCCCGAAAGACGACTCCTTTTTCCCTCTCTTTGAAGATGGGGCACATGTCCTGATTCAGTCTGCCGACTTGCTGAAACAATTGATGCTGACAGAAACCATCGATCAAAGGGCTCCCATCATTAAAAAGATCAAATCGATGGAACACCAGGGTGATGAAATTACCCATAAAATTTACCAGCAATTAAACAAGTCGTTTATTACCCCGTTCGACCGCGAGGATATCCAGGAACTGGCCTCCTCTCTCGATGATGTGGTTGATTATATCAATGGGACTGCACAACGCATTGGCCTGTATAAGCTGAAAGTTATCCATCCGGATTTTATTCTTTTTGCCGAGATCATTTACGACGCCGCTAAAGAGATTGAATTCTCCCTGCACGGATTGCGGCATTCAGGTAAAAACCATGCAAAGATTATTCAGTCCTGCATCAACCTGAATACACTTGAAAACAGGGCCGATGATCTTTATCACGATGATATTTCACAACTCTTCGAAAATGAAAAAGATACCATTGAGCTGATCAAAACCAAGGAAATTTTTGCCACCCTCGAAAAATCTGTCGATATGGCTGAAGATGTCTCCGATGTTATCAAGACAATCCTGATCAAACTGGCATAACCCTCCCCCCCCTTATTTTAAATTTCCGTTAAAAAATTGGTTCTTTATCACTTTGAGTGGGTAACATAATGAGGGTTAATTTTAGAGAAGTC
>DYSO01000190.1 GCA_020718225.1 Draconibacterium orientale
GATCAATTTATCGAAAATCTTCACCAACTTGCCTAAAGGGGATAAGCAGTTAAAATTATTAAAGGTTCGTGAATAATTTTTGGTTTGTGAAGGCCAACTTTTGGCTGTATCTTTACAAATTTATCACAATATTTTCTTGTTCGGCCGATCATATTAAAAAAAATAACATGCTTTTTTATTTTTTTGATTTGACCATCTTTTTTAAATCTTAAATAAACGCCCGTTGGATACATCGGTTTTTGAACGGTCCATTAAAATTCCCAATCATGAAAAAGATCCCGACGATTGTTACATTTATTTTCCTGATCGTGCTTGACAGCGTTACGGCACAACCCTGGGAACAGAACAACGCTATCTTCAACCCAAGCGGCATTCCCAGCCTTCCGTTTTCACAACCCCGTTTTGCCGACCTCGATGCCGATGGCGACCCCGATATGATCATCGGGTCCACGGCCGATAAGCCTTTTTATATGGAAAATACCGGTACGGCTTCCAATCCCGTCTTTATCCCGGGTCCGGATATCTTTTCCCCTGTCCAGCCCCTCGATGCCGAAGTGGGCGTTTGTTATGACATCGACAACGACGGCGACCTGGACTTTATCGCCGGAGGGTTTAACGGCCTTAGCCTATACACCAATACCGGGAACATCCAATCGCCTGTATTTGAAAAAACCGACGGATTTTTTTCAGGCCTCCAGGTCGGGATGAACCCCGTGCTCGCCCTTGCAGATGTTGACAACGACAACGATCCCGATCTCCTGGCAGGGCTTAGTGAAAGTGGGACAATAAAACTCTACATCAATACCGGCTCCCCTTCATCTGCCCAATTCGATGAAAATAATGTAACCATTATCGGCGATGTCGGATTGTACGCTTATCCCGTTTTTTGTGACATGGATTACGACGATGACCCCGATATCCTCTCGGGACGGGACGGGCATGGTTTTATCTATTATCAAAACACCGGCAATCCCTCCAACCCGGTTTGGGAAACCAACAATGCACTTTTTGAAGGTATCGGGGAGCAAACCTACTGGAATTCGCCCGACCTGGCCGACCTCACCGGCGACTCGATGTACGACCTGATATTCGGATCTTCCTCCGGCCCGCTGAATTATTATATCAATACCGGAAGCCCCGAAATCCCGGTTTGGCAACTCAACACCGCTCTTTTTGGGGGCGTTCTGGATGTCGGCGGCGCCAGCAACCCCTGGTTCTGTGATTTCGATAACGACGGCGACCAGGACCTTTTTAGCGGGAGCCAATTGGGAAATATAAAATATTTCGAAAACACAGGCTCACCGTCCGGTCCGGCATGGGAAGAAAACAGTGGCTACTTTACCACGCTTAAACATTCGATATACAGTGCGGCTGCCGTGGGGAACCTGAACGGGGACAACCTTCCCGATGCCATCGTGGGCGATCTTTCCGGAAATCTCTATTACCACAGAAACACCGGTTTCGGGTTTTACTTTGACGCCGGGGCACTGTCCGCTGTTCACCTGGGGGGCTGGGCGGCGCCACGGCTCGTTGACTTAGATGGCGATGGCGACTTAGATATCGTTGCAGGCAGCGAAGATGGAAAACTCAATTATATCGAAAACCAGGGAACGGCGACGAACCCCGTGTGGACCCTCCTGCCCGGGTTCTTCACCGGCATTGATGTGGGTACCGACTGCGCCCCTTCCATTGCCGACTTTGACGGGGATGGGGATTTGGATATACTGACCGGTAATTTATCGGGGGATGTCCAATTTTTCGAAAACATCGGCGATGGCTGGGTCGAAAACCCCGAACCGGTCGAGGGGCTCTCGGTTGACCAAAACGCTACGCCCGCTCTGGCCGACCTGGATGGCGATGGCGATTTGGACCTGACCCTGGGACAATATACCGGAACCTTCGACTATTACAAAAACAACAGAATCATTACATACAACGGGGAACACCCCCCGATGGTCTCGTCCCTCTCCCTTTCTGCCTTCCCAAACCCTTTCTCAGGATCGACAACCCTTTGTTTTAACATCCCTCCGGCAAACGAAGTTTCTCTCCTGATCGTGGATGTCCATGGCCAACCCGTTTATTCGTCGGTTTATGCCGATATGAAACCAGGCAGGAACCTCCTGAAATGGGATGCCGGGAATATCCCGCCGGGAACCTATATTGTCCGTATAATCTCGGGCGGTAAATCCGAGTCGGTAAAAGTGGTCAAACATCAGGGAAACAGGTTTAACGGCGTAACGCGATAATACCCTCAAAAACACAGTTTATCAGGAATAAAGATAGCGTTTAAGGATAAAAAAACATGTACCTGTTATGGTCAAATACATTGCATTGTTTGTATTGTTTTCATGTTCTGTTTTCTCCACTAAGGGTCAGACAATCCCGCCGGAAAGGCGCGTTGCCTGGGATATCGCAGGGTTCGGGGGGCCTTTGCCCCAGACCGGGTTGGTTTTGAACGTCAGGGATTTTGGCGCAACAGGCAACGGCACAACCGATGACCATACAGCCATCGTCAATGCAATCAACGCTTTGTCGGGCAACGAAGGGGTGGTTTTTTTCCCGGCGGGCAACTACCTGATCGGCTCGCCGCTGAACCTCACCGATAGTGTTGTACTCAGGGGAGCGGGGGCCGATTCGACTACCCTTGCCTTTAACCTTGGCAACGCCAGTCAGAATTGTATCCAGATCTCCCGGGGACAGGCCTCCCAATTTGTACCGCTCACCGGAAATTATTTTCGTGGTTCACAGGCAATCATCGTGAGCGACCCTTCCCTTTTTTCTCCAGGGGGCGATGCCGAAATCCGCCAGGAAAATGGCCCCTGGGACACCAGTCCGGCGTCCTGGGCCACCGATGTGGTTGGACAAATGGTAACGATTGCCTCCATCAGCGGCGATACCCTCTTTCTGAACCATCCACTGAGAATTTCGTTCGATTCCCTGCTTCATCCCGAAATCCAGCCTGTGGTTTGTATTGCCTACGTGTCCATTGAATGCCTGAAGGTTTACAGGGCCGACAGCGCTGCCGAAGCAGGGTCGAACATCAGCTTTTCGTATGCTTCCAATTGCCGTGTTCAGGGAGTGGAAAGTTATAAAAGCATCGGCAGCCATATTGGCATCTACGCTTCGGCAAACATCACCATTTCCGGTTGCTATATCCACGATGCCTATCTTTTCGATGGGACTTCTACCCGTGGATACGGGGTCACGCTAAACAACCATACCGGGGCGTGCCTGATCCGCGACAACATCTTTAAACGCCTCCGGCATGCGATGATGGTCAAAACCGGCGCCAATGGGAATGTTTTTTCATATAACTACTCGATCGAGCCCATCCGTTCGGAACCCATTGCCGATTTTTCGGGCGATATCTCCCTGCACGGCCACTATGCTTTTGCCAACCTTTTTGAAGGGAATATTTGCCAAAACATCATCATCGACCATTACTGGGGCCCCTCCGGCCCCTGGAACACTTTTTTTCGGAACCGGGCCGAATTGTATGGAATCATCATGACCAGCAGCGATAACCCTACCGAAAAACAGAATTTCGTAGGCAACGAGGCAACCAACACGGCCCCGTTGCACGGGCTCTACCTCCTCACCGGGAGCGACCATTTTACCTATGGGAACAATATCAAAGGCATTATCCAGCCCCCCGGCACAACTTCCCTGCCCGATACCTCCTGTTACCTGACTGCCTATCCGCCCGATTTCTGGACCCTGAGCGAAGCACTTCCCACCATCGGCATCCCCAACAACCCGGGATCGGGGAGCATCCCGGCGCATCAGCGATATCTGTCGGGTTCCCCTTTTACCGTTTGCCCCGACTCCATCATCACGGATGCCGGAGAAATCAATGACATCACCAACAACGCCTTCCGCATCTTTCCGAACCCTTTCGGGAAATGGTTGTCGGTTTGGTTTGAAAGTGAAGCGGAACAGGGTTTTACGATCGAACTGACCGATTTGCCCGGAAGGACTGTCCTCAGACAATTCCATACTTCTGTCCGGGGCCTGAATCAGGTTACGATCACCCCGGCCATTGACCTGAAACCCGGGATTTACCTGGTCAGGATAATCACCGGCGACCAGGTACTGGAAAGCAAAGTTATCAGGGGGAGGTAAAATTTTCTGCAGCACCGTTAAAAAACGGAAATATCAACGGATCGTCAACGTGCCGTCGAGCCTATCTAAACCCTGGGGTGTTTGTGCAATGCAGGAGAAACTAAAAAAGAAATGGCAACAATGAAAGTTATGGTTTTCATAGTCAGAATGATTAGTAAAGTAAATGTATCAATATTTTTCACGAAACAATAAATATTTGTCATTACTTTGTACGATGTAATAAATACCATACATCATTTGGTATTTTTTAAGCAACAGGATTAGATGTAATTGCTGCCATGTAAAGACTTAAGATGCCTTTTCGAAAAGACTACATGAAAAAATGAACATCACTCCCTACCACGCAAAATATTTCGCCTACGAGTTAACAAAACGGCATTCTTCCAATAGCCTACAAAAGTTCACTGCATCATTGTCGGACGCCCAGGTTGATCTGAACCCGCATCAGATAGATGCTGCATTGTTCGCTTTTCAATCCCCGCTTTCCAAAGGGGCGGTGCTGGCAGATGAGGTTGGACTGGGAAAAACCATTGAGGCCGGAATTGTCATTTCGCAAAAATGGGCCGAACAGAAACGGAAGATTCTGATCATTCCTCCGGCAAACCTTCGCAAACAATGGAACCAGGAAATTTCGGATAAATTCTTCATCCCCTCGATCATTCTTGAAGCCAAGTCCTTCAATGAAGAACTTCAGAAGGCTAACT
>DYSO01000191.1 GCA_020718225.1 Draconibacterium orientale
GAGTAAAACACTCTTTAACCAATCCGGAATTTGATATGATCCGGTTTATTTCTTCCGGTTCAACACGAAAACCTCTGATTTTTATTTGGTTATCAATTCTGCCCAAATAGAGAAGGGTCCCCTCTTTTTGCTGAATAACCAAATCGCCGGTGCAATAAAGCCGCTTGTTTTTTTGTAATGAAAAAGGGTCCGGAATAAATTTCCCGGAAGTCAGTTTGGTATCCCCGATATATTCGGTCGCTAACTGGGGCCCGCCGATCAGCAGCTGGCCCGGGATTCCGGGTAAAACCGGATTGAAATCAGGATCGGTGACACAGGCCGTTGTCTGACCCCACGGGAGCCCGATTGGAAAGGTACCTTTTCCATCCCACTCGTCGAACCGGCAGGTTGTGGCAACAACGGTTGTTTCAGTAGGCCCGTAAGTATTGATCAGTTTTGGGTTTGACCCGAAATGCTCTTTCCAGGTCCGTGTTGAATCGGTACGGGCCATTTCGCCGCCAATGATGACCAATCGGACCGATCCGGGAAAATTCAACCCTTCTTTCGCCATTTGGACAATCAACTGGTGCCAGTAAGCCGTTGGTAAATCGATCACGGTTAACCTGTTGGTTTTTATAAATTCAATAAAACCCCTGACGTTTTGGATCATGGCTTCGCTTCTGAGAACCAGGGAAGCTCCGGCACACAGCGAGGTGAAAATTTCCTCCACAGCAGTGTCAAAAGTAAAGGAGGCAAATTGAAGTATCCGGTCGGCAGCGGTTATTTCATATCTGAAAATGGCATTTTGTGTGAAACACGAAAGGGCTCCGTGCGAAACCAGGACCCCTTTGGGAAGCCCTGTTGATCCTGAAGTATAAATAATGTATGCGGGATCTCCCGGCGCCAATCCTGGTCGATTCGTCGGAGCGGTAGTCTGGTCCCGGAGAATGTCATTGTTGATAACCATGATTTTTTCCGGTTCCATGTCAACCATGGTTTTATATTTGCCGGCAACCAGGATCAACGCAACCTTGGCATTTTCCAATATCTTTTTTACACGTTCTTTCGGGAACAGCGCATCGATGGGAAGATAAGCCCCTCCTGCTTTCAGGATGCCCAATAACCCGGCAATCAACAGTGGGGATCGCTCCATCAGGATGGCTGCCCGCTCCCCGGGTTTCAATCCGCGGTCAATCAATCGGGCAGCAATGGAATCCGATACCCTATCCAACTCCCGGTATGTTGTTGATTCTCCTTGGTATTCGATGGAAACAGACTGTGGCGACCGGGAAACCTGCCTGGTGAACAACTCAAGAACAGAAATTTTGTCATCGATTTTGCCGGTTTCCAGACTCACATCGGAAATAAAATTTGAATATTCCGTTGGGGTTAACAGGTTTATTTGTTGAATGGGTCGTTCTGATTTATACAGATTTTCGATAAACAACGCCAAGTGTTCCCCTAAATATCTGGCTGTTTGTGGATTACTTCCTTCGCTGTAATTCTGGATGGTTATGGTAGCCGAAGGGATATCAATGAGGAGGTGCGAAGAGGCATGGTGAAAAGGGATAAAACCCGAAGTTTTCTCCCTGTTCACAACAACAGCCACCAGGCTATCCTGAAACCGTTCACCGGATTTTCTTTCATGCAGGACCGGATGTCGCAACGGCAAATCTTTGAAGAAGCCAATTCGATCTTTCTGATTAAAAATTTCCTCCATCAACAGTTCAACCTGCTGATGAAAGGAGCGTTCCGGGTTGAAATTTATCTTTATCGGAAGATATGGATCGATAAAGGGAGCCGGTACACCGGAAAAATGGACTGGCAGTGCAAGATGGTAGCGATTTGCCAGTTTCGCCAGGAACAACATCACCAGTGCGAGTAAATGTCCTTCAACGCTTTGGGTATCATTGGCTGTCATGGCCCTGAAAAACGGGGTTTTGCCCAACTCCAGAACATAGGTTTCAGGTGCAAGGTTGTTGTCATGAGCTGGGATGACGGGAAACAGTGGAATTGCAACCGGCATGAATTCGATTAACCGTTTGAGCCAGTAAGGCTCCTCGCTGATGATCCGGTTCAGGTTAAGGGAAGTGTATGGGGTTTCGTGCTGTTGATTCTGAGGAGTAATAATATCTCCAAGAGAAAAATGATGCTTTTGTAAAAAAGTCTGGGTATCAATATATGCGCCTTCCATGGTAAGAAACCTGGAAATTTTTACAGCTTTTTGCATCGTGGCCACGGTCATTCCGGAAGGGTCATCCGTAAGTATGGTGCCGGGTGGCGCTGTTGCCGGCAAATCGATAATTTGAACCCCGGTAATGCAATATAGTGAACCTCCTGCTGATAACCGTGGCAAAGCAAAGTCGTTGTAATGTTGCCATCCCAGGTTCGCCCCCCGGCACAACCGGTCAATTTCTTCGGCGGTTTGGCTGAAATCGATCAGGCATAAATGGTTGGGTCGTTTAAATTTGCCAAAGTAGGACCTGTTTTCCAGGTTCTGAGGTTTTCCGGAAAGCCTGTCATTTTTTATCTGCTCAACAAGCTCCCTGAAACCTTCAATTGCCAGTTCAAAGCATTTTAAGTTAAGCGTCCCTGCCGTTTCATCGGGATGGATGTCGATGGTTTTTTGAATACAAACATCGCCGGCATCAATTTGTTTTGTGACGTAATGCCAGGTAATCCCATGTATTTTTTCACCATTTATAATCGCCCAACTGGTCGCAAATAAACCCGCATACCGGGGTAAAAGTGAATTGTGAAAATTGATAACCCTGACATCCCGGTCATGGAGCATTTTATCCGGAATGATGATGTTGTTGTTGATGCTGAATAGATAATCCGCTTTTGGTCCGACCGTCAATTCCATCATTCCCTGATCTGGTCCCGAACAATGAATGTGGTTTGTTTTCGCCCATCGGGAGGAGGCCGTATCGTCACTGATAATTCCCCGGATATCCCAGTTCTGGCTGATAAGGATCTCAGCACATCGGATCAGTAAATTTCCCTCTCCAATCAAGTAAGCGGTTTTAGGTATTAAACCCTTTTCTTTTGAAGAAATCTTATGGATGGGCGCCAGGGGTGTTTCAATCAGTTGCACAAGTATCTGATTATAACCATCGGCCAATTGGTAAACTTCTTCCGGGGTGAATGCTTTCACTGGATATTCGAACCAGCACTCCATAAATTCAGTGGTTTCCTCCAGATTCATTGTCAGGAACGATTTTGTGGTTTCATTCCCTAACTCTTTTTGGGACAGCGAAATCCCTAAAAAATCCATACCGGGTAAATTCCAGTTTTGCATGATAAAATACCATTGAAAAACAGGATTATACCCATCGGCGCCGGCGTAACCCATTCTTTTTATAATACTGCCAAAAGGATAGGTTGAATGGCTGTAGGCTTCAATGCAGGTTTGATCGACCTGTTTTATGAAATCGTGTACCGGGAACTCTTGTCCTACATGAACCCGAAGCGCTAACATATTGGTCAGATAGCCCACAATTTTATTTAAAAAAGGGGCATTTCTGTTGGCATAGGGGGTGCATAAGATCAGATCAGATTGCCCTGATATCTTTGAAATCAGGAGATAATAAGCCGACAGCAGGATAACGAATAAACTCGTATTCTCATTTTTTGCTAATATTTTGGCTTTTTCAATGACCGGAAGCGGAATGTGCCACCAAATGCGTCTTGCCTGGCTATAATCCTTCGCATCAATCGAAACTGCATTAAAACGGATGGGCGGGGGCAGATCAGATAACTTTTTCTGCCAGTAAACGAATTGTTCTTCCAACGCGTTACGGGCCATTTTTTCTTGTTGCCATACCGCATAATCCAGGAATTGTATGGGTTGTTGATCAGTGGAAGGCGGTATCCCTGAAAGCAAACCCGAATAGGACTGTTTTATCGAATCGAACATCAAGCCTATCGACCAGCCATCGAATATGAGATGGTGTACCATCATGTACAGGTAATGAAGCTGAGGCGCTGCTTTTACCAACACAAACCGGAACAATGGGGGATGGACAGGGTCAACCAGGGTACGGCCGATCTTTTTTTCTAATTGTGCAATTTTTCTTTCACATTCACGGTCACCTGAAAAATCATGGTAGGGCATTTCGAATGGTACCAAAACAACAATTTTTTGCTGTACACGGCCATCGACCACTAAAAAGGCTGTTTGAAAGCTTTCATTCTGATCTGTAAAAGCGTTAAGCGATTGGTAGAGGAGTTGGCGATCGAGATCCCCTTTAATGGAAATTTGTACAAAAATATTATGAGCGAGTTTACCTTCATCGAACTGGTGTAAGATGAACAATTCTTCCTATGTTGGCGACAATGGAAAGAACCTGTTTTTTCTGTCACGCTGCCTTACCGGCACATCACTGCTGTTGTCAGAAACAGCCTGTTTTAATTGAATGATGGTTGCAATACCATCCACAGAACTGTTTTTATAGAATGTTTCGACAGGAATATGAACATTAAAATCCCGAAAGCGCCGACAGCCTGACTGCCATTCATGACCGGCATATAAAGCCTCGACCGGACGATAAAACTCCTTTTCGATGAAAGGGTCCTTTGTTCAGGATCGTTTTCTGTATCAGGGATATTCAGGATCTCCTGTGTCCTGAAAACGTAACCGGGGTGACGCTCCATGGCTGTTTGCTCTGCATCCCTTTGTTCTTCTTCGTTGAACCCTTTGGCAACCAATAATTTCAGCCGTTCACCCTGGAAATCATATAGATAAAGCCCCGAAAATTCTATGTCAAGAAGATCATCAAGTACTTGTTCCACACGGATGGCCAGCTCTTTCAATGTAT
>DYSO01000041.1 GCA_020718225.1 Draconibacterium orientale
CTGCGGGGCGGTTGTAGCCTATACCACCCCGGTGGGTACCGATAACTGTTCGGGTGCGGTAACAACCCAGACAGCGGGATTGGCTAATGGTTCGACCTTTCCGGTTGGCTTGACCACCAATACTTTTATGGTTACCGACGCAGCCGGTTTGACGGCTACCTGCAGCTTCACGGTGATGGTAACCGACAATGAACCCCCCTCGATCACCTGTCCGGCCAATATCATTGTTGACAGTCCACCAGGAGGTTGTAGTGTTTTGTTAACGCTCCCTGATCCGGAAACAGGCGACAATTGTGCTGTGACTATGCTGACCTGGGTAATGACAGGCGCAACCAATGCCAATTCTCCTCTCACCGGAATCAACTTTTTAAGGAATTACACCTTTAATGTTGGGACTACTGTAATCACTTATACTGTTAAAGATTCTGCAAATAATTCCACCTCATGTTCTTTTACCGTTACAGTATTGGATTCACAGCCCCCTCAATTATTTGGAATACCATCAGATACAACGATTTTTTGTTCACCGGTACCAGCGCCTCCGGGAATTGGCCTTGTCATTTATGCCTCTGATAATTGTGATCCGGATGTAACTATTGTTCTAAATGAAACAAGTACCCAGGCTTTTCACAATGATTGTTCTGCAGTGATTTACGAGATTACCAGAAGATGGGTTGCAACAGATAATTCGGGAAATACGGATACAGCGTGGCAGATAATAAATGTCATTTGTGAATGTTGCAGCAATGGAATTGATGACGATGGAAATGGATTGATTGATGAAGAGGATCCCAATTGTCCATGCAGCGCTCCTGAATACAGGTTGGATTGTACAAGTGATCTAATGTATTTTATTCCTCCCTTATGGCAAATGAATCCAAGTTATAACCTTTATACTTCTCCTTCCAGTTTGGTTATTTCATCTCCCTTTGGTACGGCACATATCAATGTCAGAACTGGAGATGGGACAACATTTAATCAAAATTATACCATTATCAATGGGATCCCACTTGTGATCCCTCTGAACTCAAATTTAGTTCAGACACCAAATTATAATCTACCGGAATTGAACAGGGGATTGATTATTGAGACAGATCAATTACTTCAGGTATTGTACAGATTAACTGCTCCGAATAACCAGGTTCTTGTGACAATTATGGGTGAACAATCTTATGGAATGCGCTTCAGGGCCGGTAGTCAAACAAATGTGTGTGGTTTACCCAATACCGATAAAAGAGAGAATCATTTTATTTCAGTTATGGCTATCTCGGATAACACCATTGTGAATTTCAAGTTTACAACGCCCATGAAAGGATTGCCCGCAGATCATACCGTAACATTGAATGCTTATCAGACCTATGTTGTTATTGATAATGATCAAAATAAAACCATAACAGGATCACTGATCACAGCAAACAAAGATATTGCAGTCATCAGTGGCTCCCAGCATTCACAGCAATGCACAGGTGGAACAGGCCGGGATGGAGGTGTCGATCAGCTGGTACCATCTTGTGTCGCCGGTACTGATTATATTGTTTTCAAAGGGACAGACGACACCAATCCAAGTCCTGCAAATTATGCTGTTATTACAGCTATTGCTGCCAATACTCAGATTTTCATTGATGGAGGGACAGTCCCTGTTGACACATTACTGCCTGGTCAATATTACACTTATAATATGCCAGGAGAAAATTTCTCCAATCACTTCATTCATACGAACAAGGCAGCGTATTGTTATCAGTTTGGAAGCGTTCAGAGTAATGGGGAAATTGGAATGGCATCTGTTCCGCCAATTCATGGGTGTAATGGTGATAAATATGTTGAATTTTTTAAGTTCCCAAGTGCAACAATCAACAATGTTACTATTGTTATTCCGATAACAGGATTGAGCAGCCTAACCCTTAATGGTAATCCTTATACCAACTATGCAGTTGAAAAAATAATCCCGGGGTTTTCCGATTGGAGAACAGTGACATTCAGCAATAGCAATTTGAGTGATTTTAATATTGTTGAATCCGATGAACTTTTTCACATGGCACAGTTTATTGGAAAAACAGATGCAGGGGCTTTTGGTTATCTGACAAGTTTTAAGGATAAAATTGATGTGACCCATCCGGTCACAGGACAACCCACAGTTCAGTATTTTGCCGATACAATCTGTGGTAGCGACTCTTTGGATCATTGTATCATCTCTTCAAGTTGCGCGGGGGGGCATTACATAAGCAACATTATCGTGAGTTCGAACACAGGGGGAGTAATTATATATCCTCACGACAGTTGCTTTACATATATCGGGAAAATTGGATTTACCGGCATGGATAGTATCGTTGTGATGATTTCGGATCAATTGGGGTTCACCCAACCGGTTTGTCTTACTTTTTATGTTTGTGGCAATGCACCGGAGGTTTCATGTCCACCGGATATAACCCTGTCGTGTCCTGCTGATACCAGTATATCCGTTACCGGGATTGCCACAGCCATCAATCTTTGTCCTTCGGAGATTATCATACGACATACCGATTCGGTAGTTGCCGGTCCCTGTATCAGTACATATTCGATTCTGCGAACCTGGAGAGCCATGAATGATTGTGGTTTGATCAGCAGTTGTGTTCAAACCATAAATGTTCAGGATATTACTCCGCCTTTTTTCACGGCTATCACCGATTCAGTTCACCACTGTGTTCAGGATATTGAAGAAGCAGTCTGGGATAGCGCCGGCGATTTCAGGCCTATCCGTCCTGACTGGTATACTTTTCTTGCTGGTGACACTTCATTGGATCTGAATCCATCTTTGTTTTCAGATGAATGTATTCCAGTTGAAGAGTTGATCCTTCATTGGACGATCACTCTGGCAGGTGGTACTGAGATTACAGGAACAGGACAAATTTCAGCATATGGTTCTGATATTCAATTCCCGTTGGGGGATAACATCATGGTATTTTGGCTCGAAGACCGATGTGGTAATCTTACCCCCGTCGAAGAGCGGCTTACTGTTACAGTAATCGTTCATGCCAGACCCTTAATTATTGAAAATTTTTAATCACAGACTTAGTATTAACCAAACCTGCGCCTATGAAGCAAAAAAAGTGAAAAGGAGATTACAAATTAACCCAAATCACAGAGATCACAAAAACCATTATAAAACAACAAATCAATTAAACCACTTAAAATTTAAAACTATGAAAAAGCTACTATTATTATTGGTATTGGTATTATTTACCGGTATTTCATCTTTGAATGCACAGTGCGTTGGTGACGGATTTTCACCTGCGCCTGGTCTGCCTTACATATATGATGTCACCGTTACCGGAACCGGATACACCGGCGTTGGAACGTACGACTGGTATGTAACACAGGATGTCAACATCATTCTGGCCGGATCTATCATTGCGGAAACCAATGAGTTTTTTACTGTAAACGAAACGGGTTATTCAGCGTATCATGATGTAACCAATACAACCAACCAGATTAATATCACCTGGACCCCGGCAGCAGTTTCGTCGGCAGACCCATTTTACCTGGTTTTAAGGTATACTGAAGTAAATACTACGGCAAGCCCCAGTTGCTCTGCTGAAAATATCAGAGTGTGGCAGATCAATCCTATCAACACCTTCCTGCTCGCCATCGAGGGGGCTACCAACACAGGAGACCCATTTGCCAATGCTGAACAGTGTGCTGCACCATTGTTAAGCGCCATTGTTACACCGGGTGTCCCGACAGTTAACTATACGTATGATGCGAATGCCATTTACTACAGGGTAACCGGTAGCGGTATCATTGGTGACTGGAGGCCTTCTATCCAGATTCCTGCCCTTGCTGGCGACGGACAGAACTACACCACGGTCGAATGGAACCAGGATATTACCGGAGCTGGTACATGGAATTCCTTTAATGTACCTGTTGGTAATATTGCTGGTGGCGACTTTGTTTCCACCGAACTTGCTACCATCACCGACGCAGTTGCCGGAACACCGATACTTATTCGTATCGTCATAGCCAACGTGAATTATGAAACCCTTGCTGACCAGTCAATACTTGTCGGTATTGATGGTTATCTGCCGACCGCATTCACAGAAAGTGATATCGTGGGTGGTACCGGCGCCAATGCCTGCGATCCGGAAGTTGAGTTTGGTAAGACAGCTACGTATACAATTCTGGCTCGCCCGACCATCAACCCGGGCGCTACAATGCCGGCATTTATCCAGAAACTTCCGTAATAGCTAAAGGTTCCTGGGTTAAGGCATGAGTAGCTTTTTCATACCTGAAAGATCCCTCCGTTTGCATCTTGTGTGCAGACGGAGGGGGCTATCGGGTACAAAAGGTTTCAGAATTTCAACCATGCTTTCAATATCGATTTTTCGCGGACATCCGCACGTAATGTTTAGTCATGCAACTATTATTTTTAATTCTATCTCCATGCAGCATTATGAAAAAATACCAACGGCCCGTTTGCAGAAATTTCCATGGGCTTCAATTTGGCACGAGTCATCCGGGAACGATTTTGTGTTGCCGGATGACACCTCATAATGTGAATGATGCATTGTTTTACCGGGAATGCAGGTAATACTGAAAAACCCATTTAAGATACAAATGTGAACCAGACCAAACACATATTACGCTTATCCCTGTTTTTGGTTGCTCTCCTATTGCTGATGGCCCTGACTCCTGCGTTGGCACAGAATAATGTCTATGTTGGTGAAATACAGGATCTTGGAGTGATTGAGGTGCCTGATGATTATTATATTTGGAAAATCTATGATGATTATACCTTAATGAATGAAGCCGGTCCGACTGAAGTTGTTTTTATATATGGTAATGAAGGTCCTATCGTACCAGTACTCTGGGCGCAAGCCGGTACCTATTATTTTACAGTTACAGCAATAAATATAATGGGGTGTATGAACTTAAAAGTCGGGGTAATGTATGTTGATCCTCTGACTTCATATGTTACAATCGATGGTTTTATTACAGATGTCCTTTGCTATGGCGAAGCTACCGGCAGCATTGACCTGACTGTTCTGGGCGGCACCCCGCCTTACACATTTCTCTGGAGCAATGGCGCGGAAACAGAAGATATTATGGATTTACTGGCCGGCAATTATTCGGTTACGGTTACTGATATGATCAGCGACTCGGCACATGCCACTTTTATTATAGCACAACCAGCTGATTCACTGATGTTAACCTATTCAGTTGCAAATCCTGTTTGTTATGGAACGGCCACAGGCGCTATCGACCTCTCGGTTTCCGGAGGAACCTTCCCGTATGCCTTCCTATGGAGCAATGGATCTACAAATGAGGATGTTGATAGTCTTTTTGCCGGTATCTATTCAGTAGTCGTTATCGATAGCGCCGGATGCTTTATCAAAGATACCATAACCATCAGCGAACCCGAAATCATTATCCCGACCATTGCCATCTTCGCCGACCAAAATCAAATCTGTTCCGGAACACCAGTGACATTTACCTCAATGGTCACCAATGAAGGTGACATTCCGTTTTACCAATGGATGAAAAATGGTATTAAAGTCGGGACCAATGATTCAGTCTATATTGACAGTACATTATTCAATAATGATACCATCTCTTGTAAACTGACATCAAGTGAAATTTGTGCCAACCCGCCGGTCGTTTACTCTCAGCCCATCCTAATGACCGTTTATCCTGTGGTTTCCCCCACAATCTCCATCACCGTCGATCAGAATCCGATCTGTTCGGGGGCCCTTGCAACATTTAGTGTCGCAGTCCATAATGAAAGCTCCGATCCAATCTACCAATGGATGAAAAACGGAATTAATGTGGGTATTAACAGCCCGGTCTATACAGACAATACACTGCTTAATCAAGATGTGATCACTTGTAAACTTACATCCATTGCTCTCTGTGTTTCCCCTGACACGGTTGTTTCTGATCCCATTACAATGATTGTTACGATGCCTGTCACCCCGACCATTTCGATCAATGCCGGTGAAAATCCGGTTTGCGCCGGCGTCCCTGTAACGTTTACGTCAACGGTTACCAATCAGGGCCTCAATCCGGTTTATCTATGGATGAAAAACGGATATAGTGTCGGGACAAACGATTCCATTTATATTGATAGCACATTGGTCAGCAATGATGTTATTACCTGTCTGCTCATTTCATCGGATAACTGTGCAGATCCTGTTTCAGTGACATCGAACGCCATCGTTATGACAGTAAGCCCACTGATGGTGGCTACCATTTCGGAACATACCGATGTGCTGTGTTACGGTAATGCCGATGGGACGGCCAGTGTTAATATTACTGGGGGGATCCCTGGCTACAGCTATGAATGGAATACCTCTCCGGTTCAGACTTCACCAACGGCCACCAATCTCCCAACCGGAATTTATTACGTCACGGTAATAGACATGATTGGCTGTTCAGCAACAGACTCTGTTATCATTTCAGGCCCTTCCATGCCACTTTCGGTTGTTGCGACAAGCACCGATGTGAATTGTGTTGATGCCAATAACGGAACAGCAACAGCAACGGTTTCCGGCGGTACTCCCGGGTTCACTTACCTTTGGGATGATCCCCTGGCCCAGACAACAGAAACAGCGATCAACCTTACTGCCGGGACTTATACCGTCATCGTTACCGATTCAAATCAATGTACGGCAACGGATACAACGACCATCAGCGAACCTGTGACGCGGGAACCGGAAATTACCATCACCATCGATCATAATCCGGTTTGCCTCAGGACTCTGATACAATTTACTTCAAATGTCGTTTATCCGGGATCAAATCCTGTATATCAATGGACAAAAAATGGCGTGAATGTAGGGACTAATGATTCAGTCTATTCTGACAGTACGCTCAACAACAACGATGTAATTAACTGTATCCTTACTTCCAGCGAACCATGCGCCATTCCTGCCACAAAGATTTCTGAAGGGATCCGGGTTGTTGTAAACCCATCACCAGTGGCCGGGTTTTCGATTACTGAACTCAACGATGACATCATAGGAAATATCCAATTAAATAACCTGACGGTTGGCGCCGAGTTTTATTATTGGGACTTTGGAAACGGACAGGATTCTGAAGAAGAAAATCCCACCGTATCTTATATCCAGGATGGCGATTATTTGATCCAACTGGTAGCTGTAAGCCTTGATAATTGTACCGATACGGCCTGGGGAAACTATAAGGTGACCTCTTATGGCCTGTATATCCCCAATGCTTTTTCTCCCACCAGCAGCGTAACACCGGCTAATGTGTTTAAACCTGTGGGGATGAACCTGAAACTTTTCAGAATTGAAGTTTACGACAATTGGGGACACCTGATTTGGGAATCGGATGCCCTTGACGAAAATGGAGTCCCCACAGAAGCCTGGGATGGAACCTTTCAGGGAAATCTGATGCCACAGGGAACCTATATGTGGAAAGTCAATGCTATATTCAACGACAACACGATTTGGTTGGGAAGTGATATCGGAAAAGGCAAAGGAAAAACCATAGGGACTGTAACATTAATCAGATAAAAACAATACATGAAGACCATGAAAAAGATCTTAAAAATACCGTTATTTCTCGGCTTTGGACTTTTTCTGCTGACGTCAAATGTCCGGGGACAGGATCCGAATTATTCACAATGGCTCAATGCTCCAATCTATTATAATCCTGCTTTTACCGGTTTAAATACAGGGATTAGGGCTCGATTTTCTGCCAGGGACCAATGGCCCAGTTTACCTGTCGATTTTCGGACCTGCTATTTCTCTCTTGATATGGGCGATCGGAATTTTCCGGGATCGGGAGGGATCGGTTTGTTGATTAATCGCGATAATGAAGGGATCGGGTTTATCCGCAACCTTTCTGCCGGCCTCTCTCTATCGGTGAGAATCCCCATTGCAGCAAACCTTATTTGTCAGGTAGGTTTGAAAGGATCTGTTGTTCAAAAATGGATGAACTGGAACGATTTTGTTTTTAGTGATCAGTTGAGCGCCAAATATGGGAATATATATAATACAATGCTAACACCTCCCGATAACCAGCAACGATTTTTTCCCGACTTCGGCGCCGGCGGTGTGTTACAGTTTATGAACCACAGGGGGAATGTTACCGGAACTGCCGGATTTTCAGTCGATCATATCTTTCAACCCGATGAGTCGTTCATGTCAACAGTAAAAGCACCCATTTCAAGAAAATATGTAGGACATTTTGATTGTATCCTTTCCATCGGAAGATCTTACTCCCCTGCACAGGAAACCGGCAAAGGGTTCGACGATCCTTTAAGAATTAATCCCGGAGTTTTATATCAAAACCAAAATGGGATGAGTACCCTTCAAATCGGGATCAATATGCTGAAATTCAATATTTATCTCGGTGGATATTTCAGGGCTTCAAACGTGAATGTAACCTCAACCACCTTAATGGTCATTGCCGGTTACCGGTATATCATTACCGATGGGTTGAATTTAAAATTTATGTACAGTTATGATATTCCGGTTTCACGAACCTATCAGGGCACCGGAGGAGCTCATGAAATCAGCCTGATCCTCGAATTCAGAGGTTTAAAGATCAATGCCAGAAACCATTTCAGTACTTGTTCCGCCGAAGATGGCCCTGACCGGAAAAGGACCTATTTGGAATGCAGCCCGTTTTAATACAACCTGCAGTTTAAAAGGATTTCTCATGATTACCGGTTTTTACCGGTGAAATCCAGTTGTTAACCTATTATCTTCTAACAGGGATCCGGATTTTTCGTAATATCGCTAACTATTTTATTTATTATTATTTGAACCCCTGGCATTACCCTTAGGTTTGTAAACAGAATGATTAATCCGTGATCTGATTCCGGATCTTTTTCAAAATATAAACCAGCTAAAAGCACCATTATGAAAAAACAATGGATTTTGTTGATGACTCTCCTTTTTACCGGAATGTCCTTATCAGAAATCAATGCACAAAGCCTGATCATTAAAATGAATGACGGTATTGAAAACACCGTGGCGATGAATACTTTACAGAAACTCAATTTTTCAGAAAGTGACCTGGTTGTGGTTTTTAAATCAGGATCAAACGACTTCTATAACTTATCAAACATCCGGAAGCTTTATTTCGATGCATCTACCATGATCGGTGAAAATTACCCATTGGATAAACAACTGTTGCAAGTCTTCCCCAATCCTGCCTGTAATTCGATAACGGTGCAAGGGATACCTGATGACGCAGGGTTCATCTCGATATATAAAATGGATGGACAATTGGCGCTGACCGAAACGGTCTCTTCCAATACAGTCACCATAAACATTGACCAGCTACACAATGGTCTTTATCTTCTATTTGCATCGGGTCGCACCTCTAAATTTATCAAACAATGAAAAAACAAATCTTAATTATAATCTTTCTCTTAAGCAGCAGTGTGCTGTTTTCACAGGAAAAAATGTTCATCCACAAAACGGATAAAATGACCCTCGGCGCATTGGTTGCAGAAATCGACAGTATTTATTTCAGCGCCGATGGCGCCACTGCCTTCTTCAGGATTGGCGATACCCTGGTCCAATATCCCATTACCGGGATCGACAGCATCACTTTCGGTGAAAATTCAAACACGATACATATTACCTATAACGGAGCGAATGTAACAGTGGTTAACCCGCTTGCATTCGAAGGGGTATCTGTAATGGTAGACGGGGCGGATGTTACAGTGAATGCAGTGACCAATACGCAGGACATCAACTTCAGCCTCTCAGGGGCCACTTCCGACGGAATGTTTAAAATTTATACTGCCAAACGGTACAATTTGCTCCTGAATGGGGTAACTATTACCAATCCGGATGGGCCCGCAATCAATGTGCAGTCGGAGAAAAAAACTTCAGTTATACTCGGGGAGGGGACCATCAACACGTTGACAGACGGACCAATCTATGCTGAACCCCCTTCGGGAGAAGATCAGGATGGCGCTTTTTTCAGCGAAGCAAAACTGGTATTTTCCGGAACGGGATCGCTCATCATCAATGGTTTTGGTGAAGATCAGCATGGATTGTGCAGCGATGATGAGATAGAATTCAACGGGGGGATCATTACTGTTAACAGCGCAGAAAAAGATGGGATTCATGCCAATGACGGACTTATTATTACTGTAGGCGCCATCACGGTAACTTCATCGGGTGATGGGATTGACGGCGATGAAGGGTATTTGACCATTACCGGTGGCTCTGTGACCACAGTCAATAACGACGATGATGTAAAAGGCATCGCTTCCGACAGCAGTCTGGTCATCTCAGGTGGAATTGTCAACATTACGGTTACAGGAGATCAATCGAAAGGGATAACAAGCGATTTTCCAATAACCCTGAGCGGCGGTTCGATTACCATCCACAATTCCGGCGATGCTGTATTGGAGCCATCTGGATCGGGTTATGATCCCTCTTACTGTACAGCCATCAAGTCGGATGAGGAAATAAACATTTCCGGCGCCGATATTACCATTGTTGCTTCAGGGAGGGCTGGTAAAGGATTATCTTCAGATGGCGATATTGTTATGACAGCAGGGACCCTTCATGTTACCAGTACAGGAAACGGGGCTACCTATCTAAATCCTTCCGGCGTATTGGACGCTTATGTGGCAACCTGCCTGAGCTCGGACGGAGATATTTATATTACAGGCGGATCGGTAATAACATCAAGTTCGGGTACTGGCGGAAAAGGCTTTTCTTCCGATCGGGAACTTCATATTGGAGATGCAGCCTCTGTACCGGTAATTCAGATTACCACTACTGGCGCCAGAATCTATATATCGGGGCAGGGACAAAATGCCAAATATGCTGAGGCCAAAGCGGTTAAAAGCGATTCTGCCGTTGTAATAATCAATGGAAACATCACCATTGCCTCAGCAGATGATGGGATCAAATCAGAAGCCTCCATCGAAATCGACAATGCAACGATAACCGTCACCAATTCTGAAGAAGGGTTGGAAGCCCCATTCATCACCGTGAATAGTGGAAATATCCACATCTCTGCTTCCGACGATTGTATCAATACTACCTTTGGAACCGGTGGTGAATGGGACGATGGTAGTCTCCTGACCATAAACGGAGGCTATATTATGGTCACCACTTCGGGTGGCGACGGACTCGACAGCAATGGGGATATCCTTTTTACGGGAGGGACTACCATTGTACACGGGCCGCCCTCAGCCCCTGAAGTTGGAATGGATTATAACGGAAGTTGCAATATGGACGGAGGGTTTCTGGTCATTTCAGGGACAAATTCAAATATGACCCAGGCGCCGGGAAATACTTCCGATCAACACTGTCTCAAGATCATGTCGAACCAGAATTTCTCCTCTTCCACTCTTTTCCACATTCAGGATGCCTCAGCGAATAATATTCTGACCTTCCAACCGGCCAGGAACTATCATTCCATCATTTTCTCTTCTTCAGCCCTTCTGGGTGGTTCATCGTACTCAATCTATACCGGTGGAACCTGTTCCGGTACCAACCTCGATGGATTATATACCGGTGGGACTTACAGCGGTGGAACATTCAGAAAGACCTTTACCATCAACAATATCATCACGAATGTCAACTTTTAAGTTCCGGGTTCGTTCATCCGGCATGCAGGAATTTTCAATATAACCGGAATCATGTTACCATATTGATTTTCTGGTAAAAAGAGAAAGCCTGTAAACATTGACGTTTACAGGCTTTTGTAGTAGCGGGGGCAGGATTCGAACCTACGACCTTTGGGTTATGAGCCCAACGAGCTACCTCTGCTCCACCCCGCAGTATATTTTTATGTACCTTTGTACTCTTATTTGCGGTGCAAAGATAGTGTATGTTTTTTTGCAATCCAAAAATCATTTAAAAAAATATGAACCATAAAGCTGGTTTCGTCTCTATCATTGGTTATCCGAATGTGGGAAAATCCACACTTATGAATACCCTCCTGGGTGAACGTTTATCTATAATAACACCCAAAGCCCAGACCACCCGCCATCGCATTATGGGAATATACAGTGGTGAAGACTTCCAGATCGTATATTCCGATACGCCCGGAATACTCAAACCCCATTACAAACTGCATCGGGCCATGATGTCGGCAGTATATGCATCCATCAACGATGCCGATGTCATTTTACTGCTGACCGAACACAACAATCCTTTCCGCCATACTGAGATTTTATCAAGACTGACGAAATCAGATGTTCCTGTTATTGTGGTGATCACCAAAATCGACCTGGCCACCATGGAAATCCTGGAGAACGAAGTCGAACAATGGAAACAGATACTGGAAAAGGCAACCATACTACCCGTTTCTGCGATTTATAAAACAAACCTGGACCAGGTTCTCAATGCCATCATAAGCCATCTCCCCGAATCCCCCGCTTTTTATCCCAAGGATGAACTGACCGACCGAAGCCAGCGTTTTTTCGTATCTGAGATCATCCGTGAAAAGATATTGCTCAATTTTTCGCAGGAAATTCCATATTCTACCGAAGTTACGGTTGAATCTTTTAAGGAGGAACCCTCATTGATACGCATTGCTGCAACTATTTTTGTTGCCAGGGAATCCCAGAAAGGGATTTTATTAGGGCACCAGGGGAAAGCGATAAAAAGGCTGGGGACTGATGCCCGAAAAGATATTGAATCCTTTCTGGGACAACATCTCTTTTTAGAATTACACGTTAAGGTTGCTAAGGATTGGCGTGAAGATGAACGGGCATTACGGCGGTTCGGATATCCAATGGAATAGTAAAAACACAATACCTCAACACCTCAACACCTCAAAAACATGACCAATATCATTGCAATCGTCGGCCGGCCAAATGTTGGCAAATCAACTCTTTTCAATCGTTTATGCGGCGGGCGCAACGCCATTGTGGATCCTGTAAGCGGAGTGACCCGCGATCGTCATTATGGCATGGGGGATTGGAATGGGAAATCCTACTCGGTTATTGATACTGGCGGATATGTCGATAATTCAGGGGACATATTTGAAGAAGAGATAAAAAAACAGGTGCGGCTTGCCATCGATGAGGCCGATGTTATTTTGTTTATTTTGGATGCTAAGGAAGGCCTTACACCCATGGATGAAGATGTTGCCAAAATGCTGCGACGTTCCAAAAAGCGCGTATTGGTTGTTGCAAATAAAGTTGACAGTTATAAAATGGTGGATGAAGTTCATGAATTTTACCGTTTGGGATTGGGTGAGGTTTTTTCAATTGCCTCCATCAGTGGCAGTGGTACAGGTGATTTAATGGATGAGGTCGTAAAAGGTTTTCCGGATATCGTGGAACTGCCCGGCAATACGTCCTTTCCCGGCGACGACCCCGCGTTGGCCGATACTTTAACGATAAAAACAGACCCACCGAATATCGCCATTGTCGGGCGCCCGAACGCGGGAAAATCATCGCTGGTCAATGCCTTACTGGGCAACGAACGGAATATCGTAACACCCATTCCCGGGACGACACGCGATTCTATACATTCCCATTATCAGTACTTTGGGTTGAATTTTAACCTGATAGATACCGCCGGGATAAGGAAAAAGGCCAAAGTCACCGAAAATATTGAATTCTATTCTGTGATGCGCGCCATCCGCTCTATTGAAAGCAGCGATGTTTGTCTGTTAATGGTTGATGCTGAACGGGGATTTGAAGCCCAGGACCTGAATATTTTTTCTCTTATAGAAAAAAACCATAAAGGGGTCGTTGTTTTGGTAAATAAATGGGACCTGGTTGAAAAAGGGAATAATACCCATAAGGATTTTGAAGAGAATATCAGAAACCAGATTGCACCCTTTCGCGATGTACCCATATTGTTTATATCGGTTATTTCCAAGCAGCGAATTTTTAAAGCAGTAGAGACCGCGGTACAGGTCTATAAAAACCGTTCAAAAAAAATCGGGACATCCCTGTTGAACGATTTTATCTTACCCATCATAAATGGCAATCCGCCTCCGGTATCCAAAGGAAAATACGTGAAAATCAAATATGCCATGCAGCTTCCAACCGTATTTCCTTCGTTTGCTTTTTTTTGCAACCATCCTCAGTACATCAAAGAGCCATACAAACGTTTTCTTGAGAATAAGCTCAGGGAGCATTACGATTTTAATGGCGCACCGATGGAAATATATTTCCGGCAAAAATAGAAAATGATGGGCGATGGTATCCGTATCGATAAATGGCTATGGTCAGTACGGCTTTATAAAACCAGAAGTCAGGCCACCGAAGCCTGCCGGGCAGGAAAAGTCAAGATCATGGACCATGCCGTTAAACCTTCGCATGAAATCAGACCAGATGTAATTATCAAATTATCGGTCCCGCCCTTGATTAAAACCATAAAGGTGGTAAATCTAACCGATAAACGGTTATCGGCCAAAGGGGTTCCAGGTTATCTGGAAGATCTTACCCCTGAAAGTGAATATCAGAAACGGAAGATTTCGAATGACATGAACTTCGGGTTCAGGCCTCGCGGGCTGGGCCGTCCAACCAAACGGGAACGCAGGGAAATTACCCTGTTGAAAAAATACCTGGACCCATGAAATCCGATCGGATAGAGGAGTTGAATGATCTGGCTTTTAAAGGGAGAAACAAGGCCTATGGCGCCTATTATCTGCGAAAAAGGTATCCCCGTTACCTTGGAATATCTTTTTTTTCGGGCATTGTTATATTATTGATCATCGTTCTTGCCCCGTTTTTTTATTACTATTTTGAACCAGTTACGCTGGTGGAAGGCGATATTATGTACGATGTGGAATACTACGGGATGATCTCCCCTCCGGATGAAGAATTAACCGAACTGGCACGGGCATTATCAATTCCACCCCCGGAGGTTGATCAGGTTCCCCTTGTCATTGATTCATTGAAACCCGAAACACAAGTTCCTGTCAAAGAGACAGAGGAGCCAAAAGAAAAAAACGATGACCCGGATCCATCCGATTCTCTCGTAAAATCCGGGGGGACAGGGATGGGTACCGGTGAGACTGACGAGACCGGATTGGCCACAACCATCGATGTATACCCGAGATTTCCCGGTGGCGATGAAGCACGGTTATATTATCTCAGACAGCATACACGCTACCCGGAACCGGCATTGAAGGAAAAAATCCAGGGAGTGGTTGTGGTGGTGTTTATCATTGAAACAGACGGATCTCTCTCAAATATTGAAGTCAGCAATCGAATTGGTGGCGGATGCGATGATGAAGCGGTCAGGGTTACCCGTGGAATGCCACGATGGGAACCCGGAAAACGAAATGGCCGGGCCGTAAGGGTAATGGTCCGAATGCCCATCGTTTTCCGGATTCCCGGTAAACGGAATTGAAAAAAGATTACTTTTTCTCTGGAGTTGTCGTTTCCGGCGCTTTTTTACTGTTTGTCGCTTTTGAACAACAACCTTTGGGGTCTTTTGTTTTGCTGCAGGCTTCTTTGGTTTTTTTGTCACAACCGGATGCAGGGTCATGTTTTACCTCTTTTTTTTCGGCTGGCTTAGCAGCTTTATCTTGTTTCTGTGGAGTTTGTGCAAAAGTCAAACCTGCAAAGAGAATAATGGCGGAAAAAATGATCGTTATTTTTTTCATGTTAATCAGATTTTTTGTGAATAATAATTTGAATATGTAGATGCAACAAAAATAGTGGAATTTACCGGATTGGAAACAAGTTTTTTGTTAAAGATTTGTTAAATTCCCGTGTGGGGTGAAATGTCTGAAAGCGCTTGATGCAAGATCCCAAGCAGGTTCGTTTTATCAAACGGTTTGGCTATGTAATGGGTACATCCTTCTGCCAACAACCGTTCGCGGTCCTCTTCCATCGTGTAACCGGTAACGGCAATGATGGGAGTTGTTTCATATCCTGCAATTTTTCTGATTGCTTTGGTTGTTTCAAGGCCATTCATTCCATAACCAAGGTTGATGTCCATGAGAATTGCAGTGTACTTGCTATTTCTGACCATTTCCAGCGCTGCTGCCCCATCCTTAGCCGATTCGACGGCATAGTTCTTTTGAAGAAAAAACCGGGTCAGTTCTGTATTCACATTGTTGTCTTCCACCAGTAAAATCAATGGTAAAGGGGATGGGCTTTCGGGTAAATCCTGAGGTGGAAGCTGCCTGGGCCCGGGAAAACGGGTATTTGAGTCAGTTTTTTGCTGATCGCGGGGCAACCAGACCGAAAAGTGGGATCCTTTACCGGGATGGCTTTCCAAAGTAATCTGGCCATTGAGCAGGTCAATGATTTTTTTACTGATTGTCAATCCAATGCCGCTTCCCTGGTACTTTCTCCCAAATCCCTCGCTGACCTGACGGAATTCCTGGAATATAATATCGTAATATTCTTTATCAATTCCGATTCCTGTATCCGTCAAATGGATCACGATCCAATCGCGATCTTCATTACTTACCATTTCTGATTCCAGGATGATTTTGCCATAATCGGTAAATTTTATGGCATTATCAATAAGTTGCCTTAAAAGTTGTTTTAACAGATGTTCGTCGCTGATAACCCGAAGTGGTATTAACCCGGAAACATCCATTTGGATCTTTTTCTCCTGGATCTGTAGTTCAAACGATTTGGCGATGGAAATCAAGCTTTCTTTAAGATCGATCTCCTTACTGATCACATTTACTTTTCCGGCTTCCAGTTGCGAAAGGGTAATAATGGAGTTCAGTGTTGTCATTAAACGTTTTCCGGAGGCATGTATATTTTCAGCCATTCCTTCATATTCGCTATCGCGAAGCTCTTCCCGTAAAATTTCAGCAAAGCCGATGATTCCGTTTAAAGGGGTACGCAATTCATGGCTCATATTGGCAAGGATGGATGATTTCAGGCGATCGGATTCTTCTGCTTTTTCTTTTGCAATGATCAGCTCTTTTTCATACAGGATGCGCAGTGTCACATCGCGTTCAGCGCCACGATATCCTTGATAATTGCCTACTTCATCGAAAATAGGGATCCCTGATGTTTCAAAATAAAGGGGTTGCCCGTTTTTATGAAGGGCACGGGTTATCATTGAAGCGATGGGTTTAAACTGGTGCACAGTCTCACGGAGTGCAGCGCTGACTTTGTCAACATCTTCAGGCAAGATGAAATCGAATGGGGTTTTCCCAAGCATTTCTTCAGGGGTATAGCCTACAATGTTGAATACTTTTGGCGAAACGAAGGTATATCTCCACATCGGGTCAATTTCCCAGATCCAGTCGTTGGTCAGTTCCACGATTTCACGCAATCGCTGTTCACTTTCACGGACTTTGGTTTCGGCCTGTTTTCGTTGGGTGATGTCCCTGAAGATGCCAAAGGTGCTGATAAAATTACCCTCCGCATCGTATTGGGGGGTTGCCGTGACGATGATCCATCGCTTTTCGCCATCCGGCCGGATGATTTCCATCTCATAGATGCTTTTTTCACCCTCTTTACGCAAAGCAGTCTGATGTTCAATTTCTTTTATTGAAACCGGATCAAGAAAGGAGAGCAGGCTTTTTCCCATTAGCGATTCCTGGGGAAGGCCAAAAATGGAACAGGCTGCGGGATTGGCATAGGTAAACTTTTCATGGATATCAACTACCCCAAGGCCCTCCCCTGTGTTTTCGACCAGGACCCGATAGCGTTCCTTACTCTCTTTTAACGCTTTCTCTTTTTCTTTCAGATCGGTGATATCATGAATGATAAGCATGAAAAGGGAATCTTCGAGAATTTCCAGACTGGTGCCGCTCACGGTAACAGGAATTTTCACATCATCCCGACAAACGAGAAACATCTCTTTACTGAAAAAAGGCACCGTTTTCACCCCTTCTTCCCAATGCAGATTCGGCGCCTCTGCATTTTTTTCAGTCAGGATGGAAGAGGCTTTCATTCCAAGGAGTTCCTGTTTTTGATAGCCAACCATTTTCAGGCTGGCCTGATTGGCCTCCATGATGAAACCTTCCGGTGGGCTGATAATTAAAATCGAATCGTTCGCAAGTTCGAACAAAGCATGGTATTTAACTTCACTGCGTTGGATGGTTTTTTCGAATTTCTCTATCCGGGTACTGACTGAACGTTTTAATTCCTTGAAATTGATGGGCTTGGTAATATAGTCGTCAGCGCCCAACCCCATTCCGTATCGGATATCTTCCTGGGCAGCTTTGGCAGTCATGAAGATAAAAGGTATCCGGGAGGTACTGTTGGTGGACTGAAGTTTGGCAAATACCTGATAACCATCAAATTTTGGCATGTAGATATCACATAAAATCAGGTCCGGAAGGTAAGTCAATGCCTGTTTGATCCCCGTTTCACCATCTACAGCTTTGATGACTTCAAATCCCTCTTCCCGCAGAAAATCAGACGCTGTTTCCAATAATATCCGGTCATCCTCAACGATCAGTATTTTTTTCATAGACTTATATTTAATTGGCCTTTTCTGTCTCCTACAGCTCCTCGGGAAAAAGAAAGAGATAAGTACAGGCTTTCATGTTTTACTATATTGGCCCGGTAATAAAACGGTCGCGGTGGTACCCGAACCCAAATTACTCAGGATGGCAATCGATCCTTTATGCTGGTCGACACAACGTTTTACAATGGATAACCCCAACCCGGTGCCCGGGTACTCCGTAACATTATTGCCTCTGTGAAAGGGTTCATATATATTGGCCAGATCTTCTTCGGATATACCGATTCCCTGGTCTTTGATTGAAAATGAGATCAGGTTATTGCCGGAATCTTCCACATTGAACAGAACAGGGGTAACAGATTGCGAAAATTTCAACGCATTGGTAAGCAGGTTGCTTAAAATATGGCGGAGCAATTGTTTATCCATGGATGCCAAACGCTCTTTACACTGATAATTTAACAGAACAGAATGGTCGGGGCCAAAGAGCGCCGTTGCCTCTTTAGCGATTTCGCGGCAAAAACTTTCGAGGTTGAATTCTGTCAGGGACAATTTGAACTTACCTGATTCGTCCCTTGCTACCACCGAAAGATCATCAAGCAGGGTAGTCATTTGAGCCACCGCCTCCTGAATACGCCCAAATACCGTTACTTTTTTTTCGACCGGCCATTTTTCATCATACATCTCGATCAATTGGATATTGGACGAGATGGCCGATAAAGGAGTCCGGAATTCATGGGATACGGTTGTAATAAATTGTGTCTTCAGCCGGTTCAGGTCAGCCTCCTTTTCAACCATCCGGTATAAGGCCATTTCAGCATCTTTTCGGGTTGAAATATCCCGGACAACGGCTAAGTAATCGCCTTGGAGGGTCATCCTCAGAATAATCTCATAATATTTTATCTGGTGGTTTTTACGGTCCAGAGAAAAATCAAAGTATTGAGGTTGTCTGTTTTCACATACCGCTTGCATGGATCCTTTGAGCACAGGAACAATATGGGGAGGAACGATCTCTTCGAAGTTTTTTCCGATGATGGAATGGGTTTCCGGAATAAATTCATCCGGGGTATTGATGTGAAAATCAGTTATTACGCCAAAAATGTTGATACGGAACAGATGATCGGGAATGGCCGACAGAATAATCCTGTTCTTCGATTCAGCATCGGAAAGGGCGTTCAGCGCTTCATTTTTTTCATGAATGATGGCTGCCAACTCCTTTTTTTGTTTAAAAAACCGATCTATCATCAAGGCGATTTCACCAAACTCATTTTTTTTCAAGGCCAGCGTTTTGATTGGATCCGAGTGTTCCAGCGCCAGGCTTTCCGTAATTTTTTTTAAGGGATGGTTAAGCCAGCCGAAAAATACGAGCGATACAGAACCCAGGAGGAAAAGCGCCAGGAGAAAATAAAAAATTCCGATCGCATGGGTCATTTTCAGATAGGAAAGCGCCCCTGGCTGATATTGTTGAAATTTTAAATATCCGATGGGATGGTTGTTCCATCCGGGAAGTGGAATGAGCGCTATAAATTCACCATCGCCGGCTTTTTCGGGCCGGATTTCAGGATGTGTGATCAAGGTTGCTTTTGACCGGGTTATCTCCCCAAGATGATGAAGGAGGTTGTTATCCATGGCCCGGTAAATTACAAAATAGCCCGAAACCGGCGTTGTTGCCAATGTATCAGCCGGGGCACGTATGACCGAAAAGGCGATTTCATAAATATGCAGGCCTTGTCTGTGGAAAAAGAGACCCGAATGGCTGGACGAAAAAAAAAAAAAGACAGAATCATTGAAAAACCAGAGAGGTTCATTCTTTTTATTTTCAGTGGTTTCGGGGTAAATGATTCTGTTGTTCCGGTCGAACACCAGGGTTTGTGAAAGGGTGTGAAGTGAAGTCAAAACCCTGATATTGCTTTTGGCCCAGGAATTTTCCCGGGTTCGCGAAAAGACGACCATTTCATCCTTGGATGCATAATCCTCTGCAATGGTTTTCAGGTATATCCGTTCTGTCAGTAAAGCATTCCCGGCAACCGATTCAAGTCCATGCCGGTACGATTCCATCAGAAAGGCGTCCCGTTCCTTTTTCAGACCCAGAAAAAAAACATAACCAAGGATAATAATGATTGCAGTGGCACAAAGGCTGAGGATAATTTTAGTTCTGATCTTCATATCCTGAAAGAATGATACCAAAATTACATATTTAATCCATTCATGACATGTTTTTGTTAATTTTTGTGATGAAAAAAACGATTTTTAAAATGAATTATTCTTTGTTTCGGGTATCGAGGATCAATGTTACAGGGCCATCATTGGTCAGGCGGATTTTCATCATAGCCCCGAAAATCCCGGTTTGCACCGGTTTCCCAAGTTCCAGCGAAAGTTGCTCAACAAACCGGTTGTAGAGGGGAATGGCAGTTTCGGGCCTCGCTGCCCGGATATAGGAGGGGCGGTTCCCTTTCTTTGAGCTGGCGTAGAGTGTAAATTGACTGACTACCAGAATATCCCCATGTACATCCAGGACAGATTTGTTCATAACCCCGGAAGGATCATCAAAAATCCGAAGCCTGACAAGTTTTCCAGCCAACCACTCGATATCGGTTATCCCATCTGTCTCTTCAATGCCAACCAAAACAAGCAACCCGGCGCCGACAGAGCCGGTCATTTCAGTACCCACATAAACACTGGCTTCGATAACCCTTTGTATAATAACCCTCATAAATGTTTTATATTGAAATTAAATGAACCGAAAAAAAACGTCAGATGTTCAATATCTGAAGCCCAAAGTAATGTAAAAATTATTTCTGAAACAAAATTGTTTTGGGTATGGATCGATTGTTTTAATCTCACTTTATCGTAGTTTTGCAATAGGAGGTTAAACAATGAC
>DYSO01000192.1 GCA_020718225.1 Draconibacterium orientale
CGGGAGATGATGGATAAAGTGGAATACCACCGGGTGAATGACAATAATATTGTAACTTTGATCAAGAATTTTTAACTCAATAACAGAACGACTATGGAATTAACCGAACAGAAAACCCCGCAATGCGTGATTATCGGCATTAATGGCCGGTTGGATACCACCAACTACAGCATCCTTGAAAAAAAACTGATGGAAATGATCGATGCCCATAACGACCGTATTCTGGTTGAATGCTCTAAGATGGATTATGTAAGCAGCAGCGGATTGCGTATTTTATTGATGGCATTGAAAAAAATCACCCTTTCAAAAGGGAAATTTGTGCTGTGCGGCTTGCAGGAAAATATTCGTGAAATTTTTGAAATCTCAGGGTTCACCAATATTTTTGAAATTTATGCCACGCAGGAGGAAGCGTTGAAGGTTTTTTAATGGCTCAATATATCCATTTTACCGATCCAAACTCAGATGAGATGGTCAAGGCGTTGGAGACCATTCCACGCTGTCCGGGAACCTGTTTTTTTATGGATATCAACCGGTCGACCGATATCAAATACCAGGGCGGATTACCCGATTGGGGACGGAAGTTGAATAATACTTTCAACAATTTGTTATATGCCAACCATTTTGAGCAGAATATTGTTAAAGGGATTGGGGATGAAATGATGTTGTATATCCCTGATGAGGAACTCATGGATAAGCCGTCGAACAATACTTATTTTGCCTTGCTCGAAGACATCTATGCATCCCTTTATCTGATCCGGCATCATCCCGACCCCGACCTGTTCCTGAATTGCAAGGTGGCCATCCATTACTGTACAGAGTCATATAACATCAGTTTTTTTGAAGGCGCCAACGATTATTACGGCAGCGACATTGACCTTACCGCGCGGTTGATGACAAAAAGCATAGAAAACAGGATTGTACTGAGTGAGAAGTTTTATATCAAAGTTAAAAATGACCTGATCGACCTGGGGCTGCCTGCTCATTCCGGTTGTCTGCAATGGGTTTCTGACCGTTTCATCGAAAACTTTAAAGGAGTCCCGGTAAGTACCGAATTCAGGGTGCTGGATGTTCAGTAACCGGATAGAGATATTTACAAAAGATCGGTTATTTTAATTTTTACTATAAAAAAATGTGTATTTTTGCACACTATTTTTTACTAAACCCGCACCCGAATCATAACAAACTTTGCCCAGGTGGTGAAATTGGTAGACACGCTACTTTGAGGGGGTAGTGTCCTTAGGATGTGCAAGTTCGAGTCTTGTCCTGGGCACAAGGAAGAGTGAAAGGACCCGTAAATTAATTTTTGCGGGTCCTTTCGATTTAAAAATCCCTGATGGCACGAATGTAAAACAAGGATTCTTTGCTGCTCCATCCCCCGACGCCGGTAAAAAAACTAATCTGCCAGGAATTAAGATAGTTGTATTCCGATGAACTCCAGTATGAATTGTTGGTAAACCCACCAATCTCACTTTCATGAAGGTACATCTCGTTCAGTTCATCCAGGGAAGGCAAAAACCAGTCGTCGTATCCGTTTAGCACAAGATCATTGCAGACCCGTGCCGGTATTCCAGATTGATTACAACCAATAAGAATAATGTTGGTGTTGTACTGGCCTGAACCAAAGAGCGTTGTAGTGCCCCCGATCAAATGGGTGTAACAGCCCCATTTTGCTGATCCCTGGTCGTACGGGGCAGCGACAAGACCATGTTCACCGATATCATCAACATAAAAAACGACCCCGCCTCCAAAATTCTGTCCAACGTAATGAATGCCATTGGTCTGGCTGGTTAAAACCCTTTTTTCTGAAACTCCGCAAACATTATAAGCCCACACATAGCGGGTGTAGGAGGTTTCCGGGGTAAGTCCTGTTTCTGTTTTTGTTGTGAGCGTACCCATGTCGGCAGCGGAGGCATAATCATCCACTGTATTCCATTTATAACCCATGGCTTTGTCGGCCTGGGCCCAATTCCAGGTAATGGTGTACTGTGTTTTGGTATGGGATCCTTCGGCCGGAGATGCCGGTCCGGCACAATTTTCACCATGAACGCATCGGATTGAAAAGCCAGAGGGTTTGTGGTAGTGGTCATTGGGGAATAACACTGTGTGGAAACATGAAAGGCTATAATTGAATGCATCGGTTGGATCGGTTGCTTGGGTTGATGTCCAGAAAAAAACATAAACGAACTGGCTTATAAAAGAGGCATCAACTGCCCGGAGGCCCCCGCCCAATCCTGTAAACCCGCTTTCGTTGGTAGCCCCGGTATTTGGAGAATACCAATGGGTAAAACCGGTCTCTTTCATTTTTCCACCGGCTACAACGGAACCTCCCAGAAAATTCATCAGTTCCACCCATTCCCCATTGGATGGGAAATGCCATCCTGCCGGGCAGATTCCCTGCCAGCCCTCTGTATTGATATAATACATTGCTTCATTCCATTGATAAAGACCGCCGTAAACATCGCAATTGGACTCCATATTATTGAAACAGTACTTTTCGATGGCGCCATTGTCGGTTTGATTGACCGCATTATTAATCATGGTTCCCGTGTTGAGATTTTGTGCCATCCAACATTGCGCCCCGATGGCGACGGTCCCGTATGTTTTTCCATCCCGGCTGTCTGTAAAAGGCTGGCCACAGGTAAATCCCTGACAGGCGGAGGTAGTTTGTTGAAGTGCGCATGGGACATCATTCCCGCAGTCGTTGTAGGCCCATACATACCTGGTATAAGCTGTGCTACAGATAAGCCCGGTTTCAGTCATGGTCGTATCTGTTCCAACGTCGGTTGCTGTTGAAAAATCATTGTCAGGACTCCATTTATATCCTATGGCCCCGGGAACAGATCGCCAGTTCCATATGATCTGGTCAACGGATGGAACGAGGTTCCCCGCCAAAGGAGATGGAGGGATGGTACATCCAAGGCTGAAAAGGTGCCATATTCCGTTAATGAACCCGGCCAGGGAACCTGATCCATTCGTCCCGCAATTGGTACAAAAAACCATTAAACCGTCGGCTGGGTCCTGAATGGCATTCAATTGTGAAAAGGTCATCCGGGGTGGTAACAGGCCCCGGCTGGTCGATTGAATATCCAGGATGGCTGAAGGATGGGGCTGGCCCCCATCGCTGTTTATGGTAACCTGTGGATGGCCCAAAATTGGGGAAAGCATTATTAAAATTAAGACACAGGGGAGAAAATGGCTGTGATTGCCATACGTGAATTTCAAGCAGGGGAAGTAAGATGGTGCATGGAGCGCCGCTTTCCGGGCATAGAGATAAAGGAGCGTCATAAATTGCCGGATATAGGTTCAATTAAAAATGAAGGGCTGGTTGTTATCATTGTATGGATGATCATGACGGGTGGCAAATATACAAGATCTATGAAAAAAAATAAAGAGGGGTATTTTTGTACTTGGTTTGAAATATAAAGCCCGATGTAAAAAAGAACCGTTTATTACAAAAAATAATTATACATTTGCACCCCTGATCTGACCATTGCCCACACCCACACACCCTTTGCCCGGATGGCGGAATTGGTAGACGCGCTAGTTTCAGGGACTAGTGTCTGTATGGATGTGCAGGTTCGAGTCCTGTTCCGGGCACCTTAAAGTTGAAAAACCTGCGTATTTACGTGGGTTTTTCCTTTACAATACTACCCTACTATGATTCCTGAGCCCGGGATGCTCCATCCCGAGCAGTAAAAATATTTCAGATGTGTTTAAGTCCCTGTTTATAAAGATGAATAAGTCCCAGCATCAACGGAATTCATAACATCGTGGTGATTCTCCTGATAACGACTCATCGACATTTTGGACCGATAATTTTACCCTGGGAAGCCAGCCAGGAGGCGGGACACTGATAACCTTGCAAAACCGTATTGACACACGGATTCCGGTTGAAGAAGGAGCCGGGAACCCGAAACTCATGGATGAAATCATTGCTTTGACACAGTCCTGCGGCGATGCTGAAATTCATCGGCAATTCTCACGGAAAGGATTATCGGTAAAGGATTTCCTTAGAAATATCCCGGAGGAGCTGTTGATGCAGCATATTCGGCCATTCATCGACCGGCAGGGCGACAGGTTATTAAAATTGGCGTTGCAACAAAATATTCCTGTTTACCTGTATGAAGGGTCGCCCCTTACAGAGAACAGGCTGATCATCGGGATCACTCCCGCAGAACCCTGGTTTTGTTTTAAAAAAACCGAAAATGGCACAAATTATTTGTTGGAGATATACCAGGATAATACAAAGATTAATTTGCACCGGCCTGGTAATTCGATCATTTTTAATGATCCATGTTGGTTCAGGTCGGGGAGGTCTTTGCATTATTTTCCGGATGGATTCAACGGTAAAAAGATAAGACCTTTTTTGACAAAAGAGGTTGTTGCCATCCCGGCCTCGGCAGAGCGGAAGTATTTCGAGACTTTTATTCTTAAGACCATTAAAACAGGCCAGGTTAAAGCGGTAGGATTTACGGTACAGGAGCCATTATTAGGGAAGAAGGTTGAGCTTTCAATTGAGATCGACTGGCAGGGCAGGGCGATACTGGTGGTTTATTTCTGGTACGGTGAAAAGCGGATTATGGCCGGGAAATCCCAGAAATCATTTGTTGATATGAAAATGGGGGCGGAAGGGATTATCTTTAACAGGATCAACCGCGATAATGCCTGGGAGTCCCATGTTTTTTCAAAATTTAATAAACTGCTTATCCCTTTTAAGCAAGTTTGAAAGCCATAAAGGATTGC
>DYSO01000042.1 GCA_020718225.1 Draconibacterium orientale
AGATTAAACCGGGCGAAAAGCCTAAGGTCGATTATAAGGAAGAACTGGATGAAGCAACATTCGCCATCTTTTCGAAATTGCGGGAAGTCAGGAAACAATTGGCCCTGGAAGACGCGGTCCCCGCATACGCGGTTTGCACCGACCAGGAGTTGGCGGCCATGGCAGGACTTAATGAACTGACAATTAATAAATTGTTGACCGTAAAGGGATTTGGGGAAAAGAAAACAGAAAAATACGGACTAAGGTTAATCCAGTTGTATCAAAAAATCACCGGGAGTGAAAAGGGCAGGGAACCTGTATGAAGCAATTGCCGATCCGGAAAACCTCCGGATGGCTTTTATTAAGGCAAAACGGGGCAAGGAATTTAAGGCCGATGTTGTTTCCTATGCGAAAAATCTGACTAAAAACCTTTCACTTCTAAGAGATGCGATCCTATCGGAGGATATTGCCTTAGGCAAATATCATTTTTTTACTATTTATGAGCCCAAGGAGCGCCTGATCTGTGCGGCTACGTTCAGCGACAGGGTTTTACACCACGCCATAATCAATGTTTGTCATCCCTTTTTTGAGCGATTCCAGATTTATGACAGTTATGCAACGCGTTGTGGAAAAGGTCAATACGCAGCATTGCAAAGGGGCAAAGATTTTCAAAAAAAGTATGCATGGTTCTGCAAACTGGATGTGCGAAAATATTTCGATTCCATCGATCATGCCATTTTGCCCGCTTTGCTGGCCAAACGGTTTAAAGACCGTCGGTTGTTGTCGCTGTTCGACAATATCATAAAAAGTTATCATACCTTGCCCGGAAAAGGGTTGCCGATCGGAAATCTTACCAGTCAGTATTTTGCCAATTTTTATCTGGCCCATGCCGATCATTTTATAAAAGAAACGTTGAAAGCGCCGGCGTATGTGCGGTACATGGACGATATGGTGTTCTGGGGCCACGATATTACGGAAGTAAAATCACTCCGGAACGAATTAACCCTGTTTTTGAAAAACAAACTGTTGCTGGAAGTAAAACCGGATTGCATGAACCGGTCAGAGAAAGGATTGCCTTTTTTAGGTTATGTTTTATTTGATCGGAAGGTAAGACTCAACAAACAAAGCAAAAACCGGTTTTTGACCAAAATGGGCCAATACCAATCATGGATAGAAATGGGGATATGGGACCAGAAAGATTTTGCGTGCCATGTTGTTCCCCTTATTGCCTTTACACGGCATGCCGATGCACATAACTTAAGGTTGCAACATTTTAAAGATAAGGAAGCCGGCTCAGGGGCTCCAACCGCGTGAATCGCGGCGGCAGCTGGAACAACAACGCGCAGAACTGCCGTGCCGCCAATCGCAACAACAACAACCCCGACAACCGCAACAACAATCTGGGGTTCCGGTTGGTTTTGGTCCCATAGCCCAGAAGGTATGGCCGGATAGCTGCCTGTGAACCGGCCGGTTTCCTGCACCCTGCAAAGGGTCGAATAGTTACCCCGGAAACCCTGTTAGTAGTGATGAACGAAAGCCGGGTTTTTGTTTTATTGGGTATTTGCCTTGAACTTATCTTTCGCTCGTAAATCGTACCTCGTAAATTGAAATGTTGATATCTTTTTCGGTTTTCTGTATTACCTTTGCATGGTAAACCGGATTAAAGGAAAACCTTTCATCTGAAAACCATGAAAACCATTCAGAAAATCATCGGCATCGTTTTCTTCCTGCTCCTTCCGCTGTTCATCCAGGCAGAAGCAAAAGAGATCCCATTTACCTTAGACGACCGCGACCGGATCATCCGGACAGAGCAGAAGGTTGAAGCGCTGGAAATGAAAATTGATACAAAAGTCGATGGTCTTCGCTCAGAGATGAACGCCCGGTTCGATCAACTTTTCAACTTCCTCTGGGCCATTATTGGGATTTTTACTACCATGATGGTCAGCGTGTTCGGCTTTGCTTTCTGGGACCGCAAACTTTCATTGGCTCCCATGAAAAGGGAACAGGAAAGGACCCTCAACAGCCTTCGCAATTATGCAGAGCACCAGCCGAAGCTGCGGGAAATACTGAAGGATGCGGGACTGATGTGATCTTACCTGAAATACCTGACTTATCGCTTTGTTACGGTAATGTCAATCCGCATCACGCGTAAATCTTTTTTTCGTTGCTGGTTACTGATAAGCCAACGTTGAAAATCTTCTGATGAAGCTTCCTTCGGAAGTTTGTACCCGGATGCTTTTTCTTTTTCTGTAAGCATATCGGTACGGCTTCCTTCAACCAGGGTGAGTTTGTTTAACGGGGTAGATGAAAAAAGAATATACATTCGCAACTGGTCCATCGGGCTTTCAGCGGCCATAACATACTCATCGCATTCGGTTGAAATCTTTTCGGTGAATTTTTTTTCTTTGCTAAAAAAAAGATAATCTTCACCCGCGGTTACAGGAATCCCATTCTGAAATGGATCGGCCATCTTAGAATAGGGCAATAGCTGCTGACTGTATTTGCCATCATCCAAAAAAACCGATAAAAAGCCTGAAGATGGGGATTGGAAGGCAAGAAACAAAGGGTCATTGTCTTTAAAATCGTTCTTTCTGCAGCCAGGATCGGGGCAGCCAAGGGTTGATGCCGTGAAATCGGGGGTCATTTCCGTAACAGGTTTGGCCTTTAACCGGATGGTACACCGGATGGCTCGTGTTTTGCTTTTTTTTCCTTCCATTTCCGCAACTCCCTCTATCTCTTCAAATCGTGTATGAAGAACTTCCACCACGTCACCTTTAACAAATGAATTGCCAATGGAGTTGAAGATGGTGTTTGTTTCAACCAACTTGCCGGTGTTGATGTTTTTCAGGTAGGTTGAGTTTCCCTGAATGACCATACGGCCAAAGGCCCGCTCCAGGGCATCGATGGTGGCGGCATCTTCAGCCTCTCTTTTTACATGAATTTCAGATTTTTCGGGAGTCCAGTCAACCTGCGCTTCTCCGGTGACCGTTACGAGGTCGTTTTGAGAAAACAAGTGAGGCGCGATCAGGATGGCCGATAAAATGAAATAAAACCGGATTGTCATATATCATACATTATCTTTCAAATGTACATAATAATTGGAAATTCGTCCATTCATCGCATAAAAAGGCCCGAAAATCCTGTTCATCCCTTTTTTTTCACCACAAAGTGACACAAAGTTCGGTCACAAAGGAGCACAAAGGAAAATGTTGAAATCTTTTTCGGTTTTCTGTATTACCTTTGCAACCAAAGACGGATTAAGCATCAAACCTTAATCCATTAAGCCATGAAAAACCTGAAACAACGATTTTTCATCCTGGTTTTCCTGATTCCGCTACTGGCTCAGGCAGTAGGGCAGGAGATCCCCTTTACCTTAGACGACCGCGACCGGATCATCCGGACGGAACAAAAAGTGGAAGCACTGGATGCAAAGATTGGCGCGCTGGATGTGAAGATTGACTCTAAAGTCAATGATTTACGTTCGGAAATGAACGCCCGGTTCGATCAGCTTTTCAATTTTCTTTGGGCCATCATCGGCATCTTCACTACCATGATGGTCAGCGTGTTCGGCTTTGCCTTCTGGGACCGCAAACTTTCATTGGCTCCCATGAAAAGGGAACAGGAAAGGACCCTCAACAGCCTTCGCGATTATGCGGAACACCAGCCGAAACTGCGGGAAATACTGAAGAATGCGGGATTGATGTGAGATATATGATATGCCTGACTATCAGCAATTTATGATTTGAAGGAATCGGGGTTAATTGGTTTATTCCATTGTTTTTATTATTTCACAAACGGTTTCATGCGAAATGTATAGCTGTACTCTTTTGATGGCAGGGTGTATTTTTCATGGACCCTGGCCCCCCAACTGTCGTCGCCGCCAACACCCATTTGGGCATCGTCGATATTCAGGTCGATAAAGGGGTTTTTATTCAGGTCGTTGAGATGTTTTCCCCCCTGTTTAAACCCTTTCAGGTCGTCATAAGTATAAGGAAGGGCGCTGAAGCACAAAAGCGGGCTGCCGGTAAAGGTAATACCGGTGGTCCCGTTATCGAGGGTTACATGGCGGACATCGGTTTTGTAGCCGTTTTCTTGAGGACGGACATAGGGGATAAACTGATCGGACGGGGTACTCTTATATAATCCCACAAAAGATGCGGTTTTCCGGTCGCAATAGTTTTCCCAGGGGCCCCGGCCAAACCAGGTTAAGTTGTCAAATCCGGAGTTTATCTGCATATTCAGGCCAAACCGCGGGAGTTCCGGTAGTTTGGGGCCAGCCGGAATGAGGGTTGAGGTTACAACGATTTCCCCATCCGGATAAATGCTATAAACAATGGTCTCTTTTGCTGTTTTTTCAGGAAATTCAAATTCAACCATCAACTCCAGGCGCCGGGGAGCTGAATTTCTGATTCCGGCAGTGGCAACCTTTCTGTTTTCACTGGCATCGAACCATACCTGACACCGTTCATACATCCGGTTTCCGATATCGTTGTCGGTTGGCGCCCTTCGGAAATTCGGAAGCGGTCCCCGATGAAATATTTCGGTACCCCTGAAAACCCAGGAGGCAATGGTTCCCGCAGCTTTATCGAACGTTATGGTGAAATCTTTACCGGTAATTTCAATATGGGTCTCTGATGTGTTAAAATTCAGCGGGCCCTCAGATTGATTGGCCGGTATCGGTTCCGCCGGCGATTTCCCGGAAACGGATTTTTTTGTGGTTACGGGGCCCAGGGAAACGGGGAATTGTTCTGAAGCAAGGATGTGACCGGTTTTCAGCAATCCCCATGGAGCGGTTGTTTTCAGGTAAACATTTAAAAAATATTCTGTTTCAGGAAGGAATGGTGGTTTGTGTGAAATAAGGTCAATCACTTTTTTCTCTCCCGGATTGAGTTTAAAGGGCGCTTCCCGGCCCTGCGACATGATTTTTCCGTTCCCGGTAATCTCCCAGATCAGCTCCGTATCCGACAGATCATAAAAATCATAGTCGTTACGGACTTCAAATGTGAGTGGGTTTAAACCAGAGCGGATAAATTTTACATATTGATATACTTTTTTCACCTCCCAATAACCGGGGTGTGGTTTCCGGTCGGGGAAAACAATTCCGTTGCAAAGGAAGTTCCCATCGCCGGGAACATCTTTCGGGCCGAAATCGCCACCATATTTCCAGAATTCCCTTCCCTGGTCATCTTTGGCATATAGCGCCTGATCGACCCAGTCCCAGATACATCCACCCTGTAATTGGGGATATTTTTCAATAACATCCCAGTAATCCTGAAAATTCCCGGTACTGTTGCCCATGGCATGGGCGTATTCGCACAGGATCAGGGGACGTAACTGACGGGCATATCCGTACCATTTCAGGTCCATTGGGCTCCAGTACATCGGACAGAAAATATCGGTGCAGGCTCCCTGTTCTGCCCGTTCATACCAAACCGGACGGCTGTTGTCGCGGTTTTTAATCCAATCGTAGGTAGCCTCAAAATTACATCCGTAACCGGCTTCATTGCCCAGCGACCAGATGATTACACAGGGGTGGTTCTTGTCGCGTTCAACCATCCGTTCGGTACGGTTGATATGGGCTTTCATCCAATCCGGGTTATTTCCCAGGGTACGGTCGGGGTTGTAGCCCATTCCATGCGATTCGATGTTTGCTTCGTCGATTACGTAGAGTCCGTATTCGTCGCATAGTTCGTACCATGCAGGATCGTTGGGATAGTGGGATGTTCGGACCGTATTGATGTTGGCTTCTTTCATCATCCTGATATCCTGAAGCATCCGTTCCCTGGAGATGACGTGGCCTGTGACCGGGTCGCTTTCATGGCGGTTTACGCCTTTGATCAGTACCGGTTTTCCGTTAACGAGAAAGAGACCGTTTTTCACTTCCGATGTTCTGAACCCCATGCTGCACCCGGTCGATTCGAGGATTTTACCGGAGCTATCCCTGAGTGTCAGGGTAAGATGGTAGAGATTGGGAATTTCAGCGCTCCATTTCTTAGGAAAGGGAATGGCTTTCTGAAAGAAAAGGGTATCCTCTGAATTGCTTTTCAGGGTTAAAGGCATCGATTCCCGGAATTCGGGTTGTTGTGACGATTTCGATTGAAAGAGGGCTATATCCAATGTTAAAGAAAGAGGATCCGGAAGGAGCTCTTCGGTTTTGACTTCACCGGCGCCGGTATTGGCGGTTTGTTGTGCAGCCACGCTCCCCAGGTTTTGAATGCATGTGGTAAGCCGGACCATTCCATGGGTGTAATCCGAAAACAGGCTGCCTATCACGAAAAAATCCCTGATTCTTGCAGGAGGGGTTGAATAGAGATAAACATCGCGGTTAATCCCGCTCATTCGCCACATATCCTGACATTCAAGATAGGTTCCGTCCGACCAGCGGAAGACTTCGATCCCCAGGGTGTTTTTACCTTTTCGCAGGTACTTTGTGATGTCAAACTCGATGGGGGTTTTCCCGTCTTTTCCCATTCCGATGCGTTGGTTGTTCAGGTAAACGTAACAAAATGATTTCACGGCGCCAAAATGAAGGAAAACGTGGCGCCCCTCCCAGGAGCCGGGAATTTCGAAGTCGCGGCGGTAACTGCCAACCGGATTGTAATTGTGTGGGACCTTTGGCGGGTCGGGTTTCATCAGATGTTTGAATTCATAGGGTATATTGACGTATATGGGATAGCCGTATCCCTCTGTTTCCAGGGTGGAGGGGACGCTGATTTCTTTCCATCCGCTGATGTCAAAGTCGTCTTTATAGAAGTTTTCAGGGCGTTGATTCGGGTTTTCCGACCAATGGAATTTCCAGTTCCCATTGAGTAAAACCGACCACGGAGATAGCGCCCGGTCATTATTAAGGGCCTCAGCTTCTGAACTGTAGGGAAGAAATGTGGCGTGTAGCGGTTCATTGTTAATCCCGGTAAGGTGTGGGTTTTCCCAATCGGGAAGGTTTTGGGAAAAGGTCGAAAGGGAGAAGAACACGAAAAGATGGACAACAAGGTACCTGTACATTCTATTTTTCATGGCTTGTTATTTTTAACGAAAATAGAAATTTTTTAAACAGGTTCACCGGATAAATGGTTTTCCACGGTATTCCGGAACTTGATTATTCTTTCACGATCGGTGCGCGTATGCTCATATTCCGGCTGTTCCGGTTTTCCCATAGAAACGTCCAACTGTTTGAAGATCATTGAGCTTGGCTCCTGCTTGTCAAGATGAATGTGTACCTCTTGTGCGCCTGTAGCACGGATCAATTCGACAGCATTGTGTTCTTTAACCCCGCTGCCGGGCATGACGATGATCCGGCCGGCCGACTGTTTCTGTAATTGTTGTATCAATGCAGCGCCCCGGAGAGCAGTTGGCTGTTGTCCGGATGTAAGGATCCTGTCCACTCCCGAAACAATCAGATCTTCCATTGCTTTAAACGGATCTGCTGTCATATCGAAAGCACGATGGCAGGTAACCTGCATTGGGCGTGCCAGACAGGTAAGTGTCCTCATCCGTTCCATGTCGATGGAGCCATCGGGTAAAAGGATACCGAAAACCACGCCATCAGAACCGAGTTCTTTAGCGACGCGGATATCCTCTTTCATGATTTCAAATTCCTCGCCTGAATAGAGAAAATCGCCACCCCGTGGCCGGATCATCACGAACAGGGCTATATGCAAATGGTTTCTGGCAATCCGGATGGATCCGGCGCTGGGGGTCGTCCCTCCATCGTGCAGGTTCTCGCAAAGTTCAACCCGGTCGGCGCCCCCTTTTTGAGCTTCGATAGCTGAACAGGCTGAATTTACACACACTTCAATTATCATTTGTCATTTGTCATTTCTTCTATCTTCCCGGCGATCCGCGCCAACGCCTCCTCCAGCTTTACTTCAGGTTTTATGATGTTTACATCGTCCCAGAAGTCGTCATTCACGATGTAAGGCTGATCAGAAAACACAACATTGGGTTTCAGGGTTTCCTGTTTTGGGAATTTTACAACAGCGGTGGTATCAATATTACAGGTAGCGAGTTCCAGGAACGTGGTAAAATGATCAGTGAAGAGGCGATGCTTCAACCGTGTTTTCAATTTTATTTCACAACGGGCATGTCGCAGGTAATACCGTCCATTGAATGGCATATAGCTGACAGAATAGGTTATTTTTTCGAGCTTGACTTTCACTTTTGGACTTTTCTTCAATACAAGTTCTTCGGCAGCGATATCGAGGTATTTCGGATTTATTTCGAAATCAGCGCCAAGGATAGCGAAACTTGCGGTTTCAACATACAGGGTTCCGGAATATAAAGCTTTTTTAAGATGGTCATTTTGTACAAACGTGATCGCATAGGCATCTTTCGCCTGATACGAAATCAGATCGGAATATGTATAGGTGTATTCAACGGGTGGGGCCAGGTCGATGAACCCCGGGACATTTTTAACCAAATCCAGTTGCAAGGCAGATTGTACGCCGGCTTTAAGTTTCAAGAAGACCGTATCGCGGGGGTTTGAATCCTGAATTTTTCTCGACTTCAGCAGTTTCACCTGGTCGGATTGTTCACCGGTATTCCAGGGCGATTTATAGACTTTAAAAACAGCTTCTGAATAGGAGATGTATTTTTCGTTTTTTTGTACCCCTTCCCGATAGAAGGCAGTAAGATAAACAGGGTCAACAGCATAGTTAAACTTTCGCTGATCCATGGCCTTCGCAATGATTTCCTTCGGATCGATATAACGGATAATGACCTCCTGGATAGAGATAACCCTGCGGTTGAGATAGAAATCAACCTGTTGCTCCTGGAGCAACTGAACCGGAATGCGTTGACTGATATATCCCAGGTGCGATACAATCAGTGAAGTACCGATGCGTGAGACAGGTATTTTAATTGAAAAAAAACCATCGTTGTTGGTAATGGCCCCCAGATTTTCCTCCACAATCCCAATGGTAGCGAAAGGGATTGCTGTTTTGTTTACGTTGTCGAAAACATGCCCTTTGATAACCACATTTTTGGTTGTATCCGTTTGGGGAACAGATGGTTGCAACTCAGTTTCAGGGGTTCTGTCGTTTTTATTATAAATCAGGATGTGTTTCCCAAGTAATTTGTACCCAAGTGCGGGATTTGAAAGCAGTTTTTCGAGTACTTCACCCAAAGGCTGGTTATTGGCATACAGCCTGACCCTTTTATCATTTTCAACGGTTTCGCTGTCATAGATAAAAAGGCAGTCCGCTTTTTGCGAAATCAAGTTCAGCGCCTCATAAAGCGTTGTTCTTTGACTGGGTATGGTGATGGTTTTTTCGAGCAGGCCATTCTGACAAAAAACCGGATTGATTGAAAACAGGGCGAGACCGGTGTTTAAAAGGCAGAATGTGACAAAAGAGAACCAATGGCTGAATGGGTAAATGTTAATGCTGTTTTGCGTCTTCTTTTTTATCTGATAATACAACAGAACCATTGATAAGTTGACTTTTCAAGTTCAGGGCCATACACATGAGCCCGGCCATGGTTTCGGCAGTCTCGTTATGGAAGGTAACAGTCAGCCGATGTTGTCCGGTCTCTTGATCTGATACTACAAAGGTAGTGTTGAAATTCCGATTCAGCACATGAATAATATTCTGAAGTGTTTCATCTTTAAAATGCATATGTTCTTTATACCATGAAGTGGCTTCATTGGCATGGTATTTCGACTTAACCAGGCGGTTCATTGAGGTTGAAACCATTTCGCCTGCTGTAACCATTTCGCTGTGTGAAGGATCATTTTTCAAAGTTACTTGTACGTTTCCCCGGTCAACAAAGAGTTCAATACCATTCTTTTTTAGTGTTTTCACATTAAAAGCGGTTCCCAGGACCTGAATCAGGGCTTCATCTGTTTCAATAATAAACGGATGGACCGGATTGGGAGCAATGTCGAAAAAGGCCTCTCCTTTCAGTTCAACATGGCGTGATTTGGATTCAAATTTTTCCGGAAATGAAAACAACGAATTTTGTGCGAGATAGATTACCGACCCATCGTTCAATGTTTTAATCAGGGTGGATGTTTGGGGGCCGGTTTGAATCCTGATCCTGTCATCCGATGACCACCGGGTCGCAAGGATATAAATAATGGTTGCAGTACCAAGCAGGATCAACAGGGTAGCTGCAATACGCATCAGATAATGCATACCGATGTTTTTTGGGGTGACCTGTTGTGGCGGGATCAACTGTTCTTCCCGGAGGCGGTCATGAAGTTTTTCCCAGGCATCTCGTGTTTTTTCAGCAGCAGGCCATGCAGTCTGGTTCTTTTGGCCCGGTAAAAAATTTGTGTGGGTTTCGGCATTCTGCCGGCTGTGTCTGTTTGTTTGCATTTTAAAGAGAATAAGGATTATGCCCCATGGTATCAATTTGTTTTATATGCTGATTCTTTGGTTATTTTGGTAATCCCGTCATGGGTGTAATCTTTCAGCGATTTTCTGAACATCTGCAGCGCTTTTCCCATATCTGCCTCAACGGTTTTCACGGAAACGGATAGAATTTCAGCTATTTCGCGATATTTTTTCCCTTCGAACCTGTTCATCAGAAAAATACGGGAACAACGTTCCGGCATTTGCCGCAGGGTTTTGTTAACAACTTCATCCAGTTCGTTCAGGTCAGGCTCCGTTTGCATATGTGATGGAAGGAGATCCTTGCATTCGTTGAAAACCTGCTCTGCATATCTTTTCCTCACAGCAAGGTGTTCCATATAGTGAAGTGCGTTGTTGCGGATGGATTGGTGCAGGTAAGCGTTCAGGGAAAATTTTGGCGTGAAGGTCTCCCGGTTTTTCCAGAAAAGATAAAAAAATTCCTGTACCAAATCTTCGGAGGCATCCCTGTCCTTCAGAATTTTATCAGCATGGCAGCACAACGGCTTGTAGTATTTCATAAAAAGCCGTTCAAATTCCATGATGTCGCCACCTTGAATTTTTTTCTGTATTGAAAAATCAGTAAGGTTCATTGAACCACTTGTTTGTGATTATTTTTTCCTGCTTTTTGAAAGTTTTTTAATGGCATTGTCGATGGAATTTTCGGGTTCAATGATATTGGATTCGCCCCAGAAATCAACATCCGCCATGTCGTTTACAGTTTCAGTAAAGACCATATTTGATCTGAAAACCTCCTGGTTTGTAAATTTAACAATATTATCTGTCCGCCAGTCTGTAATGGCCAGCTCCGAGGTCAGGGTATAGTTGTTTTTGAAAAGCCGCCGTTTCCAGTCGCAACGGAATTTCAACTCCACGCGCACATAATTGAGATGGTATTTGTTGTTTTGTTCTTTATACGTCACCATATAGCTGGTAGAAGTTGGCATAAAGAGCAATCCCATGGGTTTTTTCTGCACAAAAACGCGTGAAGCCTTCTCCTGGTCGTTGAGATCGAGGCTAAATTCAGCGCGGGTTATCGCGATTTTATCCTGCGAAATATAAAGTTTCCCGAAATAGAGTGGTTCTTCCCTCACCATGTTTGGAGAGAAAGCGATGACCCAGTTTAGTTTATCGTCGATGGTAACGACCGATTGAAATTCGAAAAGGTAATTATCAAGGTTGTCGAGGGCGATGCTGAGGTTTGTGTTTTTCACAATGTCAAGCAATACTGAAACATGGGGGCCTCCCTGCATCTGAACCATCAGGGTATCGGCCCTTTTCACATTGGAGCCTTTGCGTCCCTTGAAAATTTTGACCTGGTCGCTTTGGAAACCCGAATAGGAAGCTTTATGAATGTTGACGACTGCTTCGGAAATGGAAAGGTAATCACGGCGTTGTCTGATGGATTCGCGGTAAAAACCGGTCATCATGACGGGGGTTTCGCTGTAATTTTTTTTGATATTGCTGAGGGCCACCATCACAATATCACGGGCATCACCCGGTGATATGGATATTTCATTCAGATTAATCGGCTGAAGGTCAAGATAGAAGGTTTTTTCTTTCCCGGTGGCTTCACTGATCCTGAATTGTGTCGTGGCATAACTCAGGTGCGATATCTCAAAGTATTCGGCGTTGAGCGCGGCGCTTATTTTTAAAGTAAACTCACCGTCGGAATTGGATACGGTCCCAATGCCTGTATTCGGGACCGTAATGGTGGCATGGCTTATTTTATCCCCTGTTTTCGCATCCTTTAACTGCCCGCTTACCACGAACACTGTATTTTGTGCGGTAGTAGCGCCAAAAGCCGTTAACAGCAAAATAAGCAAAGTAAAACGGAACGGGTTCCTGTAGAAATTTTTCATGACCGGATGTTTAAAAAGGTGCCTGTTTGTGAGTGGTTATATCTATAAGATACTTCAGAATGAAAATACCCTATGAAACAATCGATTTTTTCTTTCCATGGGGTGAATTTCACCGGAAAGCCGGGAACTCCGTCAGGCGACAGCGCTGATGCCCGGGATCATGCGCATATTTTTAATGTCGGAAAGTTTGGTTATCCGATGGCGTCTCTTTTAAAAATGCTGGGTACAATTTCTGCAAATCCCAATCGATTTACGATTTTTCAAAATGTTTTGCCTGAATGAACGATAGGGGGTATCCCTCCAGATTTCCTTAAAACTTTTTTCCGATATATTACCAAGCAAGTGAGATGCATCTTTATCAAAACAGCAGGGTACCACTTTTCCGTCCCAGGTAAAAACAGATCCGCTCCACATCCGGAAGCAAGCATTTGGCTGGTGGTTTTTCAGGTAATATGCAGGAGAACCCCGGCTCCCGGACCCTGAATATCTCGAGTATCGCGGGTTTAATGGCATCAGTGGATTACCGGATTGAAAATCGTTGAATTGTGCCGTTTTAAAAGTAATGTTATCGACGCCCAGTTCATGCCCCAGTTTTCTGATGGCGGGTATCTGGTCCTCATTTGTTCGGAGCAGCAAACATTGAAGAATAGTCTTTGGGGTTTTGTTTTGCGTTTTGCGTTTTGCATTCACAAGGAGCCGGATCCCGTCGATGACCCTGTCCAGGTTTCCTCCGGTCCGGTATGCCGAATAACTTTCCTGATTGATTCCGTCAACGGAGATGATCAACCGGTCCAGTCCTGATTCAATGGTTTTTTTCACATTTTCCTCATCCAGAAAATGTCCGTTGGTAGAACTGGTTACATAGATTTTTTTCGATTTTGCATATTGTATAAAGTCGTAGAAAAGGGGGTTCAGGTATGGTTCACCCTGGAAGTAGAGGGTGAGGTATGTCAGCCATGGAGAGAGCTGATCGATGATTGAGGTGAACAAGGGCAGGTTCATGTTGCCTCTGTGGCGCGTAAGTTCCCGGCTTCCTGAAGGGCATTCCGGGCATCGGAGGTTACAGGTATTGTTTGGTTCAATACTGATGGCAATCGGAAAACCCCGGTGAACTGCTTTCCGGGTTATCCGGGAAAATAAATAAGTTGCAACGATCCGCAAAAAATTAATTGCCCTTGACAAGGTTATCTGGTATGTCACCTCTCAATTTTTCTTTTTTCTTTTTTCTTCGTCTTTCCAGGTAAGATTTTCCGAACGACAGTACTTTGGAAACAATGTTGGAGGTGGCCGAAAGGTCAGTAATGAGGTTTGTAGCCAGGTTCCTGAATGTAAAAGCCTCCAGGATATTCCGGTAGTTATTATGGATGTGTTCTTCTTTCAGATGGATTTCAAATTTTAACCGCTCCTTTTCTGCAATAATATCTGCCAGGGAATGAATCCTGTCGGCTTTGACTTTGTAGTGTTTACTCGTTTTCATTGTGTTCCTCCATCAGAATTTTAGTCAAATGTGAAACCAGATGATTGATAAAGAGTGTGTTTCTTTTAAGATAGATAATCACCCCTCCGAGTACATATACGGTCGTAACAATGAGTACGCCGAGCCAGGTTGGTCCGAATTCTTCGCCGAACCAGAAGATGAATGCCAGCGAAAGAAAAAGAAGAAGAAACATGGCCAGGATAAAAAAGATGATTGCAACAAGAAAAAACGAAGTGAGCCTGGCCAACTTTTCGGTCAGTACCAGTTTGAAATAATCAATCCGGAGATCGATATAGTCTTTGACATTTTCCGTGAGCGACGAAAAATTGTCAGAAATTTTTCCGGGTTCCATTATTTGGCTTCTCCTTCGGTATTTTCATCCTTTTTTTGATCAATAACTTCTTCATCTATAACCTCTTTACCAGGCTCCTCTTCGTGGGAGATGAAAGCCGATTTGAAGGCATCCATCTGGTCGTTCAACTCTTCCTTGGCCAGATCGGCAAGATGAAAAAATTTTCTTTTCAGCCGTTTGCGGGTTTTTGATCCTTTTGCGGGTGCGATCAGGATCCCGATTCCGATACCGGCAGCAAGCCCTGCAGCTGCAGCGGCTAATAGTTTGATGTCAGATTTTGTCATATCAATTTTAATTTACGGTTTTTACTGAGGGTCATTGTTTTTCAGACAAATGCCTGACAACCCTGAAATTGCTAAGAAATTCGGAAGCAACGATTTTTATGAATCCGTATACGGGAACAGCAACGATCATACCCGGGATTCCTCCCAGGCTGGCGGCAGCGATAACGACCAGGAAAATTTCAACAGGGTGGGCTTTCACGCTTTTTCCCTGGATCAATGGGGCAAATACATTGTTATCAATGGTTTGGACCACAAACATAGCAAGGATAATTTTAATGGTCATGGGGAGGATTTGAGAAAATTCGCCGGCGCTGATGACTCCGGTTACACCAAGGATAACTCCCATGAGCATGGAGATGATCCCACCCAGATATGGGATAATAATAATGACCCCGGTAAAAAAACCGATGACCAGTGGGTTTTGAACACCGACAATGTATAATGCCAGGGAATAGGTCAAGATGTTGGCAAAGATTTGGATGATCATCCCAATGAAATAACGCGAGAGCAGGTTTTTACTTCTGAACATCACGCTTTTAATCTGTTCCCTGTATTTTGATGGTGCGACAAACAGGATAAACCGGGGCAACATGGTTTGGTCGAGAAGGAAAAAGAAGGAGAGAAAAACGATGGAGAACAGGTTGAAGAAAAAAGTCCCGGTAAAGGATATAACCGAGGCGAGAATGTTTGAAAACATACCGAAATCAATGATCTTCAGAATGGCCTCTTTTGCTGAAGATTCGATGGTAGCACCCCGGGGCATGACCCCGTAATAAATCAGCATTGACTGGATACCGGCAATATCATCATGGAAATACTCCATCATTTTTTGGCCGTCAATGGCGCTGATCATCCTGGCTTCATTCATAACCAGAGGGATGAAGAGGCTGAACATCCCGAAAAAGAGGATCAGGATCAGCAGCAGCGTCAGGGTAACATTAAAGGCATGGGGTAATTTGAACCGTCTATATTTGATTCTATCCAACAGGTCAACCAGCGGGGCCCCGACAATGGAGATAACGCCAGCCAGCATAATAAAGATCACGATTTCACGGAAATACCAGACAAGAAACCCAATGGTTACGGTAATCAGCAATAGAAAAAACAACTTATTTTGTTTATATAATTCCCGCATGGGTTTACCAAATTTCTAACTACAAACCTAAAGTTTTTTTTCCGAATTGTCAAGATTCTTTTTATCCGGACCGTGGAAAATCGTCTGTTGACAAAAAAAATTCGGGTATGGGTATTACTTTTTACCGGTAAGCAGGATTAAGCAGAAAACGAATGCTATGGAATACACAAAAATCTGGGTACATGCTGTCTGGGGAACAAAGGGGCGGCAACCCATTCTGGCCAACGGAATGCGTCAACGGGTTTTAGACCAAATTGTTGATCAGGCATTGGCCAGGGATATCGAAATTCAGTTGATTAATTGTTGGGTTGATCATGTACATTGCCTTATCCGGTTGAAAAGCGGGCAAAGTATCGCGGACACCCTGACAGGGATTATGCAGGATTCCATGAGGTGGATCAACCGGAATAAATTTTCAGAAAAACGGTTTGGCTGGTCAAAGGATTTTTTTGCCGCTTCGGTCAGTGAGGGAAATCTCTCCCTGGTGCGGAATTATATCCTTGGCCAGGAGCGCCATCATGAGCACAGGACCTATCAGCAGGAGGTAGAAACCTATTTTATGCCCGCTTTAGACTGAAGTTGGACAGGTTGGACAGGTTTGACGGGCAGACAGGTTGGACAGGTTGAATTTTCAGAAAGGGAAGATCATCGAGATTTTATATGCAAAGTTGTCACCTGCATTATTCATTGAATAGGGGCCCCAACGGTAAAAGGCGCCGATACCAATCGTATAAATTTTCAGGTTGACCAGATTATTGATGAGCAGGCCGGATTCATAATATCCCAACGACATCTCTTTGGTCCCCATTTCGTTATATGCATATTGATCTTTGTGGTCGAGCCACCCGAATCCGATATTTTGTGAGAGTGCAAATTCAGGATGGAACCATTTTTTCCCTTTGTAGAGGAGATATCCGAAATCATGGTAAATGTAGAGCGATGCGTATTTATTGGAAAGGAACTCATTGCTTCGCATGGTGGCAAAACTGTTGGGGGCAAACAGGGTGATAAACCGGTAACTGCCGGGGGCATAATAAAGGTTGACGGCAGGAATGGGCTGATCGATATAGCCCCCGTTGAATTGAACGGTAAGTTTTCCCAAATATTTGATATTAAATGTTTTGCGAATTTTCAGATCGATCCTGTTATAATCATATTCACCACCCAATAAGTTTTTAATCCCGCGCGTATATTGCAGCCAGACAACGGGTAATTTTGTCCCTAAGGATATTTTATTGTCGATGGTTTGAATGAATTTTTCTCCATAGGCCCATTTGAACCCGGCTGTGACTGTTGTAAAGCGGAACTGGTCATACAGAAGCGCTGTATTGCCTTCGATGATGGCCAGATCGTTGGTAGTACTCTTTTTATAATCATTGGAGATTCCGGCATTGAAAAGCAAATATTTCAAAGCGCGGAAACGAAGGGAGAAATTAAAACTTTCAACACGGTCGAGTTTTTTCAAAAGCAACTGGCGGAAATTTCCCGACAGGATCGATTCGTAGTCGCCCGGGAAACTGACCCCACCCGATTCAATGAGATCGTAATAGTATGATGCAGCTAAGGTTACATCATGGCGGCGGTTGACAATGTAACTGATATCGCCTCCAAATTTTGAAGTGGAGATGGCAAATGCGTATTGGTAAAACCCTCCGATCTTCAATCCTTTGATAAGCCGGTCGTTGGTATGTATCCCCAGTCCGAGGACAATGCCTTCGTAAGTATTGTAATTAACAATCCGGTTGATATCGAAATCGATGGGGCCCCAGGGGATCCTCCCGTTTAAAAGCGTTTGTAAGGTTTTAGCCATTTTGTCAAAATTGTTGGCCTTCCCGACGCTGTCAAGCACTTTGTAGGTTTGCCTGTCTTTGTATGTCAGGCTGTCGACCCGGTACTGATTCCAGTAAGGTTCGGTACGGGATGTTGCATCTTTGTCAACTTCAACATCGAGGTGGTTGAATTCACTACGGACAAGTTCAGGGTTGAGGACGATATCCCGGATATAACTCTTTCCGCTCCCGACGGGTTTATACTTTCCCAGGGTAATATTATTAAAAGCCACATCGGTATTGAGTTGTACCGGGAACCAGCGGGCGCTGTCGATCAGTTCGTACAATTGATGTATCCTGACGTTGAACCCTCCGGTATTGGGCCAGGGTTCTGCCGAAACATGCTGGATTCCCCAACGGTTTGTACTGATGGCGATAATGCCTTTCAAACCGTCGAAGTTGGTGCCTTTTCGGGGCCGGAACGAAAGGATATAAACGGTATCTTTTCCGGAATAGGTGGTATCCTCAATTTTAAAAAAATATTTACTAAAGCTGCCCGAACCAATTGGGTTTACGTACTCTTTCTGGAAAATCGTGATGAATGGCTTGTAGAACGAAAAAGACTGGATCTGGGTGGCCAGAAAAACCAGGATCGGATCTTTAAATCCCGACATCTTGGTGGCAACCACTTCGTTGTAATTTCTGTCAGGCGCCATAAATTTCCGTTTGGTCACATTTTCCATCAGGAAAAGATATTGCTTGCTGATCAGATTTTCGAAAAACCGGGTGGATGAATCTTTAACGGCTTCATTACTCATGGTGGAGTCGGGCCTGACGGTAAATCCCAGTTCCATTTCCCGGGCATTTTTCAACAAGGATGTATCGATAAGGGCCGAAAAATCGCCCTGGAGCGTGGTATCCGTATCGAGGGTAAAAACCGTTTTGTCATAAGCTGTATAGGAAAACGATTCTACTTTTTCAGGATCATTGATATCCCTGTTGTCAATAGCGTTTCCGATGATCCGATGAGCAGGGTTGATACCGGGGAGGATCTCCACCTCTTCAAGGTCTATTTCTTTGTGCACAAGCTGGATGATAAGGTTCTGGGTCCGGTTGGTAAGGCCATAATCCAACGATTCGTAGCCGACATAAGAAAGCCGGAGGGATTGGATTTTCTGTACCGACCGGAGAAAAAATTTTCCGTCTATGTCGGTGGAGCCGCCGGTATTCCCTTTATTTACAAGTATGTTGACGAAGGGCAGCGGTTCGCCTGTTTTTGAGTCGATAACCCTTCCCGAAACAGACCACAATTCCTGGCCATGGCCGGAGAAAAACAACAGGAGTAAGACACACAGCGGGATTAAAAAACGTTGGTTCATGAAGCGAATGTTTTTTTCAAAGATAGCAAACAAGTGATTGTTCGAAGACGATCATTTTAAATATTTGTAACTTCCCGCCCTGAATTTTATATCTGAATTTACTTAACCATATCATCCTGTACATTTTTTACGCGCTATCCATATTCCCTCAATCCGAAAGACAAAGTAATATAAAATGACATTTCCGAAATTTCCAATCATTGCAAAAACAATTTCAGGCCTTGAAGATGTCCTCGTAAAAGACCTGGAGTCATTGGGTGCGGTCGATTTGCTTAAACTGAACAGGGCAGTCTCTTTTACCGGGGACCAACCCCTCTTGTACAGGGTCAATTATTGTTGCAGGACGGCGCTGCGCATCCTGAAACCTTTGTTTCATTTTGAAATTCTGGAACAAAAGGATCTTTACGACCGGTTATATGAATATCCCTGGGAAAATTTTATTGATCCGGAAAAAACCATCTCCATCGATGCGGTAATCTCATATACCGTTTTTACCAATTCGCAGTTTGTTGCTCAAAAGTCGAAAGATGCCATTGTTGACCGGTTGAGGGATAAGCTCGGGAAACGGCCGTCGGTTGATCTTGATGACCCGGATCTGCGCATCAACGTCCACCTTTTTAAAGACCTGTGTACGGTATCGCTCGATTCGTCCGGGCAGTCGCTCCATCGCCGGGGTTATCGGAAAAATACCGGTCCTGCGCCCATAAATGAAGTCCTGGCAGCCGGCCTGGTCATGCTTTCGGGCTGGGATATCACCACCCCTTTACTTGATCCGATGTGTGGTTCCGGCACGTTGCTGATCGAAGCGGCCATGATTGCCAAAAACATCCCTGCCGGATATTTTCGCGATTCCTATGGTTTTATGAAATGGAACGATTTCGATTCCGGACTTTGGGAGCGGGTCAGGGCTGAATCGCTTGCCCGCGTTTCGACACTGAACCTTCACCTTTTTGGCAGTGACCGTTCTGGTCGCGCTATTGAAGCTGCCGGGATCAACATGCAACATGCCGGTTTTCAAAACGATATCACCTTAAATGAAGTTTCATTTGAAGAATCGGTACCGCCGGCAGAAAAGGGATTTATTATCTGTAACCCACCTTACGACGAACGGATCAAGCTTGATGATGCAGTCGCTTTTTATAAAATGATCGGGGATACCCTGAAACGAAAATATTCTGGTTTTCAGGCATGGTTTATCTCTTCTGATCTTGAATCGCTCAAATTTATTGGGCTGAGGCCATCCCGCAGGATCGTTGTTTTCAACGGGCCATTGGAGTGCCGGTTTGTGAAATTTGAGGTTTTTACAGGGAAAAAGGCCAGGGGTTGAAAAATCTCCCCGGGCATTGAAACCGTGGTACTATCCCAACTTCCATCCCCAACAAATCAACGCCCCGCCTGATTCGCTGGCGAAGGGGGTTTGGGGATATTTCTTTGTTTGCGTTCATTGTTTAGAGAAAAAGCCAACGACTGAGTGACAAAGGAATTTTTGCTACCAAAGGAATTTTGCTACATAAATGAGTCCAGTATAAAAACATAAAATAATTTAAGCTGCTGTCGCCACAGAAATAACCGGATCGTGGGGCATTGTGCCAATCATCCGGAATTTCATCGGGCTACAGCAGCTTAAATTATTTTATGTTTTTATACTGGACTCTGTAATCGTTTATCAAAAATATTTTCTGTATCCGAGGACATGTCGATCAAAATGTCCACATCACTTTGATCTGTTTGCTCCCCGCGTGCGTATGACCCGAACAGACCTATTTTCCGGATGCCATATTCCTTTCGGAATAGTTCTTTGTTATCCTGTAAAAAAAAATAATATTTCTGCACTGTTCAACATGGAAAATCAGGTGTCAAATCTTTTAAACAGATGGCTAAAATAACGATTGATCATGTAAGCTCCAATATTGGATAGTTACAACAAATATACAACAATTCACCCAGTATATAGCAGCCATAACGGGCCCCCTTTAAAACCTGTCGCAATTTTCTTACTTTTGTGCTTTAAACAGGAATTTACCAAATTATTAATTATTTAATTATGGCACAGATTCAAAGAATCGGAGTTTTGACTTCCGGAGGTGATTCTCCCGGAATGAATGCCGCTATCCGTGCGGTTGTCAGGGCTACAATATACCACGGGCTTGATATTTTTGGGATTTACAGGGGATATGAAGGGCTGATCGACGGACAGATTGAGCAGTTGTACAGCCATTCGGTATCCAATATTATCCAACGTGGCGGAACGATATTAAAAACAGCCCGGAGCAAACGGTTTATGGAGTATGAGGGCCGGTTAAAAGCCTATCAGAACCTGATGGATAATAAAATCGATGCACTGGTGGTCATTGGTGGAAACGGAACCTTTACAGGCGCTTGCATATTCGATCAAGAGTTTAATTTTCCCATTATCGGGTTACCGGGTACCATTGATAACGACCTTTATGGCACAGATGCAACCATTGGTTATGATACCGCGATCAATACCGTTGTGGAAGCCGCCGATAAAA
>DYSO01000193.1 GCA_020718225.1 Draconibacterium orientale
TGAAGCAGCAACGACGCCTGACATAAAAAGGCAGAACCGATCAGGGATGCCGATACCAGCGATTGCCGGAGCACCTGCAGGTGCAATATCTTTGAATAAAAAAGATTTTGAAAAATCATAAAAAAGATAAACACCACAATGGCAATCAACAGGCAGTACTTCAACCCTTCCCGGATTAACGACATGGCTTCCTCTTTGTGGTTATTGTTCCATCGGGTAACAATCATCGGATGGTATGCCAGGAGTATAGGCATGGTTGAAAACGTGGATATCTTGATGATAAAATCTTTAATTGCAGCGTAAGCCCCTACGTTTTCATAGCTGGTAAACTCTTTAATGATGAAGCGATCCGAAATATTTAACAAATATGACAGGAATAGCCAGATGGTTATTGGAAATCCGAAATTGAATATTTTCTTTGTAAACCCGGTTTGGAAATAGATGTGCGCGTGATCAATCCCTGCTTTTCCCCCGGGCAGAATGGCAATGCGTATAAATTCGGTTGTAAACAGGCCGGCAACCATGGCGATAAAAAGGACTATAAACAGATGTTGATGGAAAACGAGTACCAGGAGCAGGAAGAAAACAAGAAAAACGAGGGTATATGAACCTTCAAGTATGGCGTATCTTGCAGATTTTCCTTTGGTTTGATTCAGGGTAAGGTGAAAAAGAAAATTGTTATAAATGAAAAGGTACAGGACAATTACGAGTGTATCAGGCCATGACAGATGAAAGTACAAAAAGCACAGGAGGGAGCCAGTGATGACCGCTATCACAGAACTTGTCAGAGTTAGGAAGAAAAAACGGTTAATGACCAATATCTGTTCCTCGGGATATGCGCTTAAAAAGCGGAGAATACCCTGTTGGATCCATCCAAAGGAGAGCGTTCCAAGCAACATCATGGCATAAAAAACCAGGGCGTATTTTCCGTATTCGGCTTTTCCAAGAAACCTGACGGCCAGTATGATAATCGCAAGATTAACGCCTGCCGGAATAATTTTACCTGCAAAATAGATCAGGACATCTTTTTTTATCATATCAATCTTAGGATCGACGAAATGTAAAAGCTGCTTCGGGAAAGGGGCGAAATTTACAAAATAAGATTGATATTAACGGTATTGTTATTACCACAGGGTTTGAGCTTGCTTTTCTTTCTCTCCAACTGTTGATAAAATATGTAACAAAATGTTACAACATGTGTAATGTTTTGTTACATTTGTTTGTATTAAAAAAACAGGTATGAATAAGAATGGCAATTTACTGATCGTTGAGGATAATCCGGAAATTTTACATGCTCTTGAATTTTTTCTGGAGTATGAATTCAATACCATGACCTCCATAACCAATCCGAATTTAATTCCTTCTACGCTGCAAACAGGTCATTACGACATGATTTTATTGGATATGAATTTTACAGCCGGGATCAATAACGGGAATGAAGGGCTTTTTTGGTTGGGAGAGATTTTGAAAATCGATCCCGCTTTATGCGTCATTATAATGACTGCTTATGGGGATATTGACCTGGCCATGAAAGCAATCAAAAACGGAGCTACCGATTTCGTTTTAAAACCCTGGGATAATGATAAATTGCTTACCACTCTGAAGACCGGTTTAAGAATCCGGAAATCGTCGCTGGAATTACAAAAAAAGATGGACAAGCAGGAAAAACCGGATCCGGATACCGAACAGCAGTTTAATGAATTAATCGGTGAATGCCCTGCCATCAGGCGGGTATGGGAAATTGTTGATAAAGTTTCGGGAACCGATGCCAATATTCTTATTACCGGCGAAAACGGGACCGGGAAAGGGATGATAGCACGGGAAATCCATCGACGGTCGAACCGGGCCAAAAAGAATATGGTCACGGTTGATATGGCTTCTGTTCCGGGTTCATTATTCGAAAGTGAGTTATTGGGTTATAAAAAAGGGGCTTTTCCCGATGCCAAATCTGACCGGATGGGCTGGTTCGAGTCTGCCAGTCTCAGCACTTTATTTCTGGATGAAATCGGAAATCTCTCCCTGAATATGCAGAGTAAAATCCTGAATGTATTGCAGGAAAGGCAAATTGTTCCGATCGGCGCCAATAAAGTTGTACCCGTCGATGTCAGGCTGATTTGCGCTACCCATAAAAACCCGGAAAAAATGGTCGCGGAGGGTCTGTTCCGTCAGGATTTGCTTTACCGTATCAATACCATCCAGATTGATTTGCCTCCGCTACGCGAACGTGGACGCGATATTGAATTGATGGCCCTCTATTTTCTCGAAAAGTTTACCGTGAAATACGCAAAAGACCAGATGTCATTCAGCCGTGAAGCGTTACAATCAATGAAAACATATCCCTGGCCGGGCAACATCCGGGAACTTGAACACACCATTGAGAAAGTGGTCATCCTGACCGATCAGATGGTCATTCACGCCAACGATCTTTTTCTTAAAGATTCACCCAGGAGACAATTAAACTTTTTAGATCACCCCGAATCGTTTGAAACCTATGAAAAAACCATCATCCATAAAGCCTTGCTGCGAAATCTCGGGAATCTTTCGAACGCTGCGCGGGAACTTGGTATTTCGCGACCAACCATGTACCGCAAGATGAAGCAATATGGTTTGTAAAACCTTTTATCTCCGTCTGTCGATATGGATTATTTTGATCATGCGCACCAACCTGCTTCTTTTCTTTGTCATTCATAATTTTTCAAATGTTTTTCCGATAGGTACTGTCAGGGCCAAACAATTATTTGCTCCTGACCAAAAAAATTAATTTGTTTTGCACGAATAGAAAATATTTTCGACTAAAATTAATGACATGGTTCGCTGGTGGTGGTTTGCTTCGGAAATTAAACCGGCTGACATTACGGATAACCTGGTCTGGTTAAAGAAAAACGGGTTTGGCGGTGTTGAGATCGCGTGGGTTTATCCGCTGAACCGGATAAAAAAGGATACCGTCAACTATACTCCCCGGCAGCAGTGGCTTAGCCCGGAGTGGACGGAAATGGTTGTTTGTGCAAAAAAATGTGCCGACAGCCTGGAGCTAGGTTGCGATTTTACCTTTGGCTCCCTTTGGCCCTTTGGGGATGTGAAAGTCCCGTTCGGGGAGGCGACCATGAATATGACCAATCCGAAATGGCGGCAGGAAATCATTGCATCCTGGGATTATCCTAAAAAGGGATTTGTGCTCGATCACCTGAACAAAGAGGCTTTTCTTCACTATGCCGATCGTACCGGGAATGCGCTAAAACCGGCGCTAAAAGGTTCGATATCCGGTATTTTCTGCGACTCATGGGAAGTGGAAACAAAATTCCTGACCACCCCTGGCTTTGACGAACGATTCCAGATGCATTATGGCTATCTGCTGAAAGATTATGCCGACAGCCTCTATTCTGAAAATGAACCATATCGAAGCGTACGGTACGATTATATGAAGCTTCTGTCAGCATATGTGATCGGGTAGTCTCGTCCGAAACCTTCACCTGTCTGTATGGCTGGCCCCGAGATCATCATTCAGAAGAGCAAACCGCCGACCTGAAGTTGTTAGCCGATGCCCTGTTTGCTAATGGGGTAAACCACATCATCTGGCACGGGAAACCGTTTAATCCTGCCGGGCAGGATACGGTGAAATTCTATGCTTCGGTTCATGTCGGAAAAAGTGGCGCCCTGGCGGATGAGATTCCGGCATTTAACAAATACATGGAGAAAATCTCTGCGGTGATGAAAAAAGGGAAAACGTTATCCGAAGTGGCGGTTTACATGCCAACAGAAGACAGTTGGATCGCAGGGGAACTACCGGTTGAAAAACAGTTTATCTGGGCCTGGGGAGCCTACGAGCAACGTTACACCTACCTTTGAATTCGATTACTGGGGCAGGGGAATAACAAAGAAATATGTGAGTATGAACTTTTTTTTATAAAAGTCACATTATCGTTTATTGACAAGGGATTCAAGATGGAGTAAACTCAAAATCATTTGTTTCCATCGCAGGCCAATTTACACTGAGAGGGGATCCTTCATTTCAGGAACCGGAGAAGCGCAGTTTCAGCAGCCAGGAATAGCAAGGCTAAAAGGATAAAGAGTTTCCACAGGGGTGTACCTTGCCGGATCTGCTCTATTTGCTGAGATAAGGAAGCTTTTTTAGATTGGATTAACCGGATATCGGCAGCCGGTATTTTTTTTATTTGGTTTTGAAGTTCGGTGTCAGAGAAGCAGGCCATTTCCGATTCTTTTCTGTTGTAGTTAAAGGCCAGGCCTGTGATTGTTTTTTTACCGCTTTTTACCGAATAAGGCCCGTCTTGTCCTATCTGTCCATGGGTATATAATGTGCTCCGGTAACCCAGTTTTTTAACCTCCGGGACCATTTCAAAATGGTTCTCAATATTCGTGATTTTAATGCTGTTTTTCTCCCCCTCAGGGTCCAGAGGGATTTCGATCATGCTGTTTTCTCCAACGGGAAATGATAGTGGTTGGATGCGGTTGCTCAGAAGTGCGATATTATAGAGTGTTGGCAGGAAAATCAGGTGATGGACAAAATTGCTCCATTCATCAAGCAGTGCGATTGTAAAAAGATAGATGGTCCCTTTTCCCAGGGTAGCTGAAACCAGGAAAGGATCATTGTTTTGAAGCCGCATCAGCGTTTCCAGGTTACTATGTGTACCGGAGGGAATAATATAATGTTTAAAAAACTTGCTTATCATATCT
>DYSO01000194.1 GCA_020718225.1 Draconibacterium orientale
CCGAAAAAGACAGCCTGGGCCGTATCAAATACCGCGATATTACCACGGCCGAAGCAATGGACCGTAAAAACTACCGGCAAGCCGACAATATCAATTATCTCGATGGCGATTTTGCCTCCAATGTTGACAACAACCTATGGAAGGAATCCGTCAGGGATTCCACCGCCACAAGCCTCATGTACGAGTATGGCATAAGTTCACTGATCACCGACCATGCCAGAGTTTACAAAGGCGGCAGCTGGAAAGATCCTGCCTTTTACCTGAATCCGGGTATCCGCCGTTATCAGGATGAAAATAACGCTTCCGACGCCATAGGCTTCCGCTGTGCCATGACACGGGTGGGTGGCTCCATCGCCGGGAAATAAATATTACCTCACAAGATAAACCCCATTTCCTGATAGGAATGGGGTTTTTTGTTTTTTTTTGGAAATAAAACAGAGCGCCATGCAGGTGACAATTGAAAATATCTATCAACACTTTCTGAACCACCCTCTGATTTCTACTGATAGCCGCCATATTCAACCCGGTTCCCTTTTTTTTGCACTGAAAGGCGATTCGTTCGATGGCAATGATTTTGCCAACACTGCGTTGCAACTTGGGGCTTCCTTTGCCATCGTAGATAATCCCAAGCTGGCAGCCGACGATCGCTTCCTCCTTGTCGAAAATGTACTGACAACCCTTCAACAGTTGGCCACCCATCACCGAAATACAAAAGATATCCCGGTTATTGCCATCACCGGGACCAACGGAAAAACCACCACCAAAGAACTGGTCTGTGAAGTCTTGTCGAAAAAATACCGGACACTGGCTACCCAGGGAAATCTGAACAACCACATCGGGGTACCCCTTACCCTGCTCCGGCTTCGCCCCGATACCCAAATCGCCGTGGTAGAAATGGGGGCCAATCATCCCGGAGAAATTGACTTTTTATGCCATATTGCCCGTCCCGGGTATGGAATTATTACCAACATCGGTAAAGCCCACCTCGAAGGTTTCGGTGGTTTTGAAGGCGTAATTAATGCAAAAACAGAACTTTACAGGTATCTCAAAGGGAATGGGGAAAGAATCTTTGTCCATAGTGACGATCCCCTGTTAATGAACCACTCATCGGATATGGACCGGATTACCTATGGAACCGGACCCTCTTTTTTAACGGCAAAAACCATCTCCGCCCGTCCATTTATTGCCATGGAGCTTGTCGTACACAATCAGATGCCTCTTGCCATCCAATCGCAACTCTACGGCCAATATAACCTGCCCAATATGCTGGCTGCTGCCTGTATCGGGACATTTTTCGATGTAAGCCCGGAACAGATTAAGGAAGCATTGGAAAATTATCAACCGGCCAACAACCGGTCACAGATCAAACAAACCCCGGAAAACACACTGATCCTCGATGCATACAACGCAAATCCGGCAAGTATGGCCGCCGCCCTTTCCACTTTTGCAGAAACATCGTGGCCAAATAAAGTGGTGTTGTTAGGAGAGATGCTGGAATTAGGCGAAGCATCCGATGAGGAACACCTTCGCATTCTTGAATTACTGGACCAGTACCGGTTTCAACAGGTTTTTCTGGTAGGACAAACTTTTGCGCGATTGAATACGCGACGTGAAAATATATGTTTCCACGACAGCGACCTGGCCAGGCTTTGGCTGGAACATCACCGGTTGAAAAATACCACGATACTGATAAAAGGTTCTCGTGGAATCAAACTGGAAAAGGTGGTGGAGGCCCTTTCATGAACTTTTCCCTGATTATTCAAAATAACCTTCTGTGTCATACCATGTTATAGGATTAATGTCGGGTACCTCACTGGATGGACTCGACATTGCATTCTGCACTTTTAAAAAGCGTGTAACCCGCTGGGAATACCACATCATCGATGCTGAAACCATCCCTTATAGCGAGGCGTGGCGAACCCGGCTGGCAACCCTTGAACATGTTCCGGCTTATGATTTTGTTGCAACCGACATTGAATATGGACACCTGCTCGGACAGCTCACAAAAAATTTTATGCAACGTCATGAGCTTCGGCCCGATTTTATTGCTTCGCACGGACATACTGTTTTTCATCAGCCGGGATTGAAAATTACAGCTCAGATCGGACGTGGTTCGTCTATCGCAGCAGAGACAGGATGTACGGTCATTTCCGATTTCCGTTCCCTGGATGTTGCTCTTGGCGGACAGGGGGCCCCTCTTGTCCCCATTGGCGACCAGTTACTTTTTGGTGATTTTGAGTTCTGCCTGAACCTGGGTGGATTTGCCAATATCTCGTTTAATCAGGAAGGGAAACGGATCGCTTTTGATATCTGTCCGGTAAACATGGTCCTCAATAACCTGGCTGAAAAACTGGGGGCGCCCTTCGACAGGGATGGACTGTTTGCTCGTCAGGGAAAGATAATTCCCGAATTTTTAGACCCATTAAATGCATTGCCTTTTTATTCAGCGCTACCACCCAAATCTCTTGGGAAAGAGTGGGTTGTAAAAAATATTTTACCCCTGATCACAACCGGTGGTTTATCTGTCCATGATCTTCTTGCCACCTATTGCGAACATATTGCCATTCAGGTGGCTTCAGCCACTCCCGGAAACCATCAGCATCAGGCGCTTGTTACCGGCGGAGGCGCTTTAAACCGCTTTTTAACCGAAAGGATTCAATATCATTTGGCGCCTCAGATGGTCATTCCCGACAACCTGACGATTAATTACAAAGAGGCGCTGATTTTTGCATTTCTTGGCGTTTTACGGCGGCGGAATGAAATCAATTGCCTGAAGTCCGTGACCGGGGCATCCGCCGATTCATCCGGAGGGGCCATTTATTAGATTGTTGATCACTTTTACCAGTATTATATCATCTTTGATGAACTATTTGGAGACAATCGATTACCTCTTCGCTCAATTGCCCATGTTCCACCGGGTCGGCGCATCGGCATACAAGGCCGATCTGAGTAATACCGTGGCGCTGTGCAATGTGCTTGATAATCCTCAAAACGCATTCAAAACCATTCATGTTACCGGTACCAACGGCAAAGGTTCTGTTTCGCACATGCTGGCATCCATCCTGCAAACAAAAGGGTTAAATACCGGTTTGTACACCTCCCCTCATCTGAAGGATTTCAGGGAACGCATCCGGGTCAACGGGAAAATGATAACAAAAAGTTACGTAACCCGGTTTATTGAAAAATACCAACCCCTTGTTGAGAAAATCCAGCCATCTTTCTTTGAGCTTACCGTTGCCATGGCATTTCAGTATTTCAGGGAAAAGAAAGTCGACATAGCCGTAATAGAAGTCGGTCTCGGAGGCCGGCTCGATTCTACCAACATCATTCATCCGCTGTTATCGGTCATCACCAATGTTAGTTTCGATCATATTCAGTTTCTTGGCAATACGCTGGAGCATATTGCAATGGAAAAAGCCGGCATCATCAAACCCGGCATTCCGGTTGTTATTGGCGAGACCCGGGATGAAACCCGGAAGGTATTTATCCAAAAGGCCGCCGAATGCAACGCACCTATCCTGTTTGCCGATACCCGGTATTCGGCAGCCAGGGTTATAAAAAGCAATCAAAATTTCAAACACCAATATTTTCAGGTTTATCGTGACGGGCGACCGCTGTTCCCGAATCTCTCTGTACCCCTCCTGGGATTGTACCAGAAAAAAAATATCATCACCGTCACGGGGGCATGTGATCTGTTGAATGAACAAGGTTTAAATATAAATCCGGAAACCATCCGGTCGGACATTGCCCATGTGATAAAAAATACAGGATTTGCAGGCCGTTGGCAAATTCTTGGCAGAAACCCCTTGACCATTTGCGACACCGGCCACAATGAAGGCGGGCTGAAAGAAGTTTTAATTCAAATTTCAGAAACGCCCCATCACCATTTGCACCTGGTGATTGGGTTCGTAAACGATAAACATCTCGATCCCATCCTGAAAATGCTACCGGTAAATGCCACTTACTATTTTTGCAAACCCAATATACCTCGCGGACTTGACGCTACCGAACTTCAGGAAAAAGCGCACCGTGCCGGTTTATCCGGAGAAGTTTATCCATCGGTAATTACAGCAATGAAATCAGCAAGGACAAATGCAGGGAAAACGGACCTGGTGTTTGTGGGAGGCAGCACTTTTGTGGTCGCAGAAGTGGTTTAACCAGTTTTGGGCTTTTCAGGGAAAATCAATGAAAAAACAACAGCCAGCAAAAAGGCAGCCAAAAAGCTGATAAGCCGCTCGGATATACCGGTCGCCGGTTCAAACAATTGTTTCCAGAGAACAGTGGATACAGTTCCTGTGATCAGGGAGGCATACACGCCGGCCCGGGAAAATCTCTTCCAGAATAGCAACAACAATAAGGCGGGACCAAAAGATGATCCGATCCCCGACCAGGCATAGGATACCAAACCATATACAGTTTCCGTCAGGGTAAGGGCCAGAAAAATGGCAAATACCCATACTGCCAAAGTCATCAATTGATTGATAAGCAGTTTTTTACGGTTATCCATCCAGAAAAGCCTCATCTTCGCTAAAATGTCCTCGGTGATGGAGGCAGAAGAGACGGTAAGTTCTGATGAAGCTGTTGACATCATGGCCGAGATGACACCCGACAACAGGACGCCGGCAATGATTGGGTTGACAAAAAGCAGGACCATAACCGGAAGAAT
>DYSO01000195.1 GCA_020718225.1 Draconibacterium orientale
TTAAAAGAATTACGATAAACATATTTGAGCGTTGAATATGCATAATCAAAAAAATTAAGCAATGGCTATTCAACATAAAATCCGGTAGTAGCTCCAGACCAGTAATTTGAATATGAAGCAACTCCGCAATGATAGAGTAATTCTGCAACAGCCTGAAAATTCGTATCGGAGGGTGAAAGGGATGTGGCCATCTCGTTCCAGCTGTAATAGGTCGAACCAAAGTCAGCAGACACTTCATGGCCAAATGCATCAGTATAGGCCATATATCCTTTCCCTTCGGGTGGGTAATTGTAGTATTTCATAATCTGACCATAAGCAGTAGCAACGCAGCCCGTATAGCAGTGTCCTCCCGACCCATTTTGATCCACCGGACACATAGCATTATATGGCCATCCCTGATCCCACGTCGTCGTCAGCAATGGCCCAACGGTATCACCAGGCAAATTCGGGAATTTATTTGCCAATATCTCGTCCCACTTCGCCGCCGATGCATCTTGTTTAAGGTTGAGCACAAACGCCGTATCAATCTGCCGGGCATAATTGTCGAACCACCCCTTCACCGCTTCATTGGTGATGGAATCGGGTACAGGGTGATCAAACCCATAGCCCAGCACCGGGGTTACCGCATCATTTGCCGAAACCAGCACAAAGCCGCCTTTGTCGAAGGAGAAAATGTAGAAGCTGGTGCGTTCGCTCCATTTGTAATCCTTTACCTTCGAGATATTTGCCTGTTGCTTTGTAGCCGGGGCATGGTGACGATACCAGTTGACCGCGACCTTACCGGCTTTATTGGAATCAACATTGCCGCTGCTGCCCGAAAATGTAATAATCAGGGCAACCATAACCAATAGCATTCTTATTATGGGAAAAGAGTTTGGAACACAAAGCTATCCAAATCATTTCGCACAGCAATCTTAAACTCAGGTTATAGTATGAAGGACGGGGTTTTCTGTGCGAAACGACAAAACGGTTACATTTTTATGCATGGCGTTACTTCACGGAACACACATGGATAAACTAACGGGGATTGTGAATTCAGGACTCCTGGAAAAGGTATTACAGATTATACTTGCCTTTGCGGAGCCATTTTTTTGATCTCACCGATGAAGTAGTTTGCTATTTCTTCTTTGGAAATTTGTTCTTTGGGGAACAAATGACTGCCAATGACGTTTTCGGGAATGTCTTTAGTATATATGATAGTTTCCGTATATGTGATCGGCGACAGATTGGGGATCATGGATTTTGTTAATTTGAAAATCTCATCAAGAGAAATAATATACCTGGAGATATAATAAATATCATAATAATCCCGAATCGTACATCTTTGTGATATGGTAGCCATCTTAAGAACCGCCATTACATTGACAACGGTAATATTCAGGGAGTTAAATTGAACTGTATGTGGTTTTACCGGAAAAGGAATGATTACGGCACCCGTTGAAAAGAAGGTTAATTTCACATTGTTTACCAGAAAATCCAATTGATATCCTCTCTCCTCCCTGATCAGACGATGATCGGGAAAGATATGTGCAATGAACCGTTTGATACCCATGGTGTCAATTTTTTCGGCATCAAAAATAAAATCAAGATCTTCCGATTGCCGGTGTCCCAATTGTAAAGCAAGAGCTGTTCCTCCCACCAGCGAGAACCGGACCATGTATTTTTCCTGTGCCAGTTTCTGAAAGAGTTCAGCGGTTGCAACAGGAATATTATCGAGATGAATATTCATCAGCCTAATATAATTTTATCAACAAGATTGCATCTTTTCAGCCAATGCCCCCGGGATGCAATCCGTCTATTGACCCCTGAAATAATATCGTGAGATACCAATACCGAAAGCTGAAATAGATCTTCCAGGTCGCCATAAAGTATCACCTGCTCGGCAATCACCTCTTCAGGAATATCCGCGTCGGTATGATATGACCAAAACAGATGCCTTGGGAAGGTCGAAATTTTCATCAATTGGTTATATTAAGTGAACAAAGATAACTCATTCTCAGGTATTTTGCAACCATGATGGTTACCTCCATTATTCCAATTCCCTGATAAAATTCCTTGAAACATCTAACGAGACCACGACGCCATCCTTCCTCAGCTCGCAAATCCGCTTTTTCCGGTCAACAGGTTTTAAAAGATAATCGAATGCGGCTACTTTAAATGCCTGGATGGCATATTCGTCATACGCCGTAACAAACACGATAACAGGGTTCAGACTCGGGCCACGGAGTTCAGATACCAAATCGAACCCGGTTTTACGCGGCATCCGGATATCAAGAAAGACCAGGTCGGGTTGGTATTTAACAATCAGGTCAAGCCCTGCATCCGCATTGTCTGCGGTGGCAACCAAATCGACCTCATGATGTAGCGCAAGTAAAGTGGACAAAACATCACGCGCCTCAGCCTCATCGTCAATCAGGATCGTTTTAATGCTTTTTATTACGTTCATGGGCAGTTATTTTATATCTGAACCCTGACGGGATTACAACGGTTACCCTGGTCCCGGCAGGCTGGTTTTGTTCATTATACAAATCGGCAACTTCATGGTGTATTTTATGTTCGTTATACCGATCGAAGAAATCATAATAAAAATTAAGAATCATCATGCCCTTACCGGTCGATTCCGATCCCAGTTTCCGGGCCTGCACCCGTCCTACCCCATTATCCTCAATCATGATGTGTAATTTTCCACCCTCCTCCCGGATGGTAATTACCAACTGACCGGCTCCATCCGATTTATTGAGCAATCCATGTTTCAGTGCGTTTTCGGCATAGGTCTGGATGACCATTTTAGGCACCTCCTGATTGAGGTCGACCGGTTGTACAATATCGATATTGAATTGAAATGAATCACGGAACCTTAGTTTTTCGATTTCAAGGTAATTCTGTACAAAAACCAACTCCTCCGCTAGTGTTCGTGTCACCTTATCGTCCGAAACAAGCACCTGTCGTATCAGGTTCGAAAGTTTAACGAAGAAACGGTAGGCCTTCTCTTTATCCTCCTTCAGGATTACGGATGCAATGGAATTCATGGCATTGAAAGTGAAATGGGGATCGATCTGGTTGCGGATGGATAAAAGTTGTAATTCTGCGATTTTCTTTTCCGACTCGAGTTTTTGCTGCATCGACTTTTTCCGGCGGCTCATAAACTGGAATCCCCTCCGGAAAAAGAAACCTGCAATCACCAACGGGATGATTACCCGGAACCACCAGGTTTGCCAGAAAGCTGGATGGATCACGATTTCGAAACAGGCAGGGGCAGCAGACCATAACCCGGCATCATTGCAGGCAATCACTTTGAAAATGTATTTTCCCGGAGCAAGGTTTGTATAAACAACATACCGCTCCCTGGTCGGTTGCGACCAGGTTTCATCCTGTCCTTCAAGCTGGTATCGGAACCTCACGAAGGTCGGGCCACGAAATACGGGTGCAGTAAAATCAAAGCGAAGATTATGTTCCGTAAAGCTCAGATCCAAATATCCATTTAAAACTGTTGATGTTACAAGGGGAACTGATTTCATGGTTTCATCCAGAAGGCTTATCTTTTCGATGTAGGCCTGCGGCGCTGATCCTGCATGTGGAATAAGAGAAGGATCGATGCGCAGGAGATTATCAGTAGTCACCACCCAGAGCATTCCCCTGCTGTCGTAACATACCGCATTCTGCTGGCATTCATTTCCGGTGAACCCATTATCCTTATTAAAAAAACGAATATTGGCGCTATCGTGTTGATAAAAGGTTTTCAGATCAAGAAAACCGATTCCATAAAGTCCGCCAATAAACAGTTGCGAGGAATCGATCGTGCACAAGCTCACCACCAGGTCGTTGAACCAGGGATTCGGAATCTTCCTGAATTGTTTCATGTCGTACAGCCATAGTCCTTCGGTGTTCCCGATCCAGATATTTCCACGATGATCCTTCGCCATGGCATTTGCGCTGTGCTTAAAAGGAAATTCCCTGGATGGAAGATGCGACACCTGGTCTCCTTTTAAAAATGAGATTCCTTTGAAACCACCCAGCAACATGCGGCTCGCATTGTCCTGTTCCATTGAAACCACCCTGCCTCCTTTATTCCCCGGGATTATTTCAATGAAGTTATATCCTCCGGAGGGCCCATGTTGTTTCAGCAGTCCCAAATTCGTTCCGTCATAATATTTGACCCTTTTAACCGTATCCTCATAAAAACAAAAAGAGGAGGTAACCGGCAATGTTGCATCGTGGCTGAGTTGCTTCCCATCCCAAACCAAGGAACAATAAGATTCCATACATATGTAGAGATTCCCTTTGCTGTCTTTCCCACATCCAGGATATATCCACCATGAAATACCAGATTTGGGCAACGCAGGCATCGGAATCCTGACAAACCGGCCGTCAACCAATTTCTGAACCCCTTCATCCCATCCCCCTGTAACAATGTTCCGGTTTTTATCCTCCGCAACAATTTGAAGGTTGTTATAAAGGCCATCCTGCCCGTAGTATGCAGTGAAACCTAAAGAATGAAATTTGACCAATCCAAACTGAGACCCCGACCATAAATTACCTTCACGATCCTTGAACAAGGTGTTTATTAATGAAAAAGGTAGTGTCACGTCACATATAATATGACGTAATTAGAATAATTTCGTATCTTAGCCG
>DYSO01000043.1 GCA_020718225.1 Draconibacterium orientale
CCTTTCATGCTGCAATGTAATTATTTTTTACTTGCTTATTGTGGATAAGCAGTAAAAATAATTTTAAGCCCGTTTCCCTGGTACCATCATAAAAGCGAAAAACGGGCAACTGATATATGCTACAAATATTCTTTACAGACAGTCAGGATTGTATCTTTTTATGTGATCTGATTGTTTTTAAGGAAAAATATATAAAAACCCCTTGACAAATTAAAATTCTTTTGTATATTTACCCCCTGAATTCCGGAAACCGCAACCTGGCTGTAATTATATGAACAAACGACTTCCCTTTATTGGCCTATTCCTGATGGTGGCTTTTGCCCTGATGGCGGGGCCATTGCCAGCGGGCAACAACGTGGGCAAGGCTGCCGTTGCCAAAGGGAGGGTTGTCACGGTGAAGGAGGGCGAAAAAGCAGTTGTCACCTCTGGCAAATCGGTTCGGTTGTTGCCAGGCACCACCATCGAAGCCGGTGGCCGGCTGATCGTTAAGATCACCTCCGGCCTTGCCAACGGCAACCTGCACCGGAAATCCATTTCCAACAAACCGGCCGATGCGATCACCAGCACCACCAGGCAATCGGTTGAAGTTATTAAAGGATACCGGGTCACCCCGCTGCCCGAGCCTGAATCCATTACCCTCTCCTCCAACAGCCTTGTTGGCGTAGTTCCGGTTAGAGTACAGGTATCCGGTTCGTCCGAAATCGTTTTTCTCCTGCAAAGGAGCACTTTTTATCCCATCGACAACCTTCCTCTCCCGGCCCAAAGCGCCCCGGCGAACCTTCCGGTTTCCGGATGGGGCGACTGCCCTGAGACCGTCCGGGTGATGCGGACGTGAAGCCCGTTTTTTTGAAGGTTATCGGTTCCGGTTACTATTTTAACCGTTGACCTGATACGCTTCAACAAGGGCCCCGGCTTTTCCGGACCGGGGGTGTACCCAAAGTGCATTCTTTTACCGGAAAAAATCCATTTATTTAAAAATTTCCAAATACAATTAAAATGAAAAAGATTTTATTAGCCATTGGCCTCATCTTCGTTATGGGCATTTTTACTGTTCAGGCACAAACCAACACTTTTCCGACAACCGGCAATGTAGGTATCGGAACTTTAACGCCCACCTATCAACTTCATGTTACCTCTGGCGCTACCGGGGCGGCAACCTCAATTACCGTTGAAAAAATAACAGGTGCCGGTGGTTCCCAGTTTGTAATGGCTGACCTTGGCTTTAACAGTGAATGGAGGTTCAAGTCAGCAGCCGGTGGTATCTTTAAAATCAGGGACCAAAAACATAGCTCTGATGTATTTATTCTTGAAGCTGCTGCAGCAAGCGCCCCGACCGCCCTTTACCTGAAATCAAACGGCAATTTTGGTATTGGTACTACCGACCCACAGGCAAAACTTTCCGTTAACGGGACCGGTACTTTCAATGGAAAAATCAAATGTACCGAAGTTGAAGTTAGTTTAGGGGCATGGCCCGATCATGTTTTCAAAACCGGTTATAACCTGCGCTCTCTTTCAGAAGTTGAAAATTTCATCAACCTCAACAAACATCTGCCGGACGTCCCCAGCGAAGAAACCGTTTTAGCCAACGGAGCAAGCCTTGGCCAAATGAACGCCATCCTGCTTCAGAAGGTTGAAGAATTGACCCTGTATATGATCCAGTTGCAGAAAGACAACGACGCATTAAAAACCAGAATTTCAAATCTTGAGAAATAACATCATGAATTGAAATTTTGCATGTCGGCAAGCCATGATTCCGGTATTTGACCGTTAAAATAATGGCTGACAAATTGATAGACATTGCAAAAATGACGATAAAACCGCTTCCTGTACATTTCAGGAAGCGGTTTTTTTATGCTCTCGTTCGCCGGCCTGATATCGGGCATTATAAAATCAATGCTTAGGAAGGAGGTGATTTTTTCAAGGGTAGTATTCATGGATAACCCATTAAAAAGATCCTCAAAAAACACAATCAAAAGCTGCTCCTGCGGGACTACCATATTTAACGCGGCCAGGGTACGGGAATAATCGCTCCTTAATGCATACTGTGGGTTATCAAGGCATTCGAAAGCCTTTTCCATTGCTGAGAAATTTTTTTTCCTCCCTTCATGAAATTTCAGGTGGGACCAATATCGGTCAGCCGGATTTCTTAAAATATAAAGGAATTTTGCCTTCGGATACATTTTCAGTATTGCCTCAAACCCAACGCTGTCGAGCATGGAATAGGCCGGGGTTATTTCTCCAAAAACCCTTGCCCCTTCATAAAGAACCTTTTCGAAATATTCTTTGTATTTTCTGCTATCGTTGACCATTGCAACCCGTAATCCGATAAGCTGATAATTTAATAATTCTTTTGAACCGGGCTTAGCGCCATGCGGATATGGCAGGTTTTGTAATTGGTTTGCAAAATAGTCGTTAAAAAGCGCACATAAACCGGGTTGGTATTTTGCATCAAAATAATGGAGTTCCTTGATCGGGCTGAAACATACCTGGGGATGGGTTGCAAAATAATCTGCCAGCCAGGTTGTTCCTGCCCGCTGGGCTCCGATTCCGACAAAAAATTGAGGTTCCATGACCGACCTGGTTAATCTCCAAACATACAAAAAATAGGATTAAACGCCCAGGGTTTTATTGAAGTTTCTGATTTTCTTTTCCCCAATCCTTTTACGAATTAAGCGTATTTTTGTATCAACAGGGTCGCACGACCTAAAATAATCCGATATGGACATGCATATGGCAGATAATCTTCAGCATCTAAAAGGGCCATTGGTAATTGGTGGGATCGGTGGCAGTGGTACCCGCGTACTGGCCAGGATTTTACAGTTGTTTAACATATTTATGGGCGACGACCTTAACAGCCCTCTCGACAATCTGTCGTACACCTTGTTGTTTAAACGGCCACGTTGGTTTTATAAAAACTTTAACGATGAAAGAAAACTGATAACCGGGCTTCGTATCCTTGAGAAGACCATGCTGACCCGTAAACCATTTTCGTTATCAGAAATGGCATTCCTTGGCAATGCAGTGGCCATGATGGCCCGTTTCGGCCACAACAAACAACTCGACGGGAAAGGGCAATGGGCATTTCAACGGTTACACCACATCCTGTTCCCAAAAAAAAGAATAGCCCCTTATCATCAGGGATGGGGCTGGAAGGAACCCAACTCACATCTCATCCTATCCTCTTTAAACCCATATTTCCCCAACCTGAAATATATCCATTCCATACGCCATGGCCTTGATATGGCATACAGCGCCAATCAGCAACAGCTCTTTAACTGGGGCCCGATGTTTGGCATCAATCTTCCTGAAAACCCGGAAGAGATTCCTGTTGCATCGTACCGCTATTGGGTTAAAGTTAACCAAAAGGTTATTCAACAAGGAGAAGCCATGGAGCCCAACCGCTTTCTGGCCATTAACTTTGACAATTTCTGCGCCAATCCCCAGGCCGGATTGACAACCCTTATTGATTTCCTGGAATTGGCACCATCGCAAAAATCCATTGAGGAGGCCCTGAAAGTACCTGTGGCCCATGCTTCCATGGGCAGGTTCCGGAAAGCGGATAATTCCCTGTTTCAGAATGAAGATTTGGGGTTTCTTCATTCGTTAGGGTTCTCTTCTGTTTAAGTAACCAGGATTAGCCTCCTATGGATAGATAGGTAAAATCAATAAATATCCTGGATATTTCGACCGGCGATGTAAAATGGAAGGTAATTTCAGGCAATGCTGTATTAAAAATATAGATTTGGTCCTTAGTAACCAGGGTGGCGTTTGATTTTTGTCTGTCGGGGGAAACGGACGCACCGTCAGACCCTTGCAGTAAAACACTTTTGATATTCACGACCGTCTTTTGGTTCAATGGCTTCACCATGATCAGCGACAAGGGCTCTTTGATATCCGGCTTAAAATCGATTTGATTTGATCCCCTGCTTGTTTTGAAAGACGTTGAAATAAGCTGGCCAGAACCAGTAACTATTTGAATGGTTGTTTCCATTTCACGGTCCCATCCATGGTAGAAGTTCAGGTTTTGATAAAACTCCTTTCTGATCCGGTCGAAACAGTCCATAGCCTGACGGGTCAATTCTCCGGTTTTTTCTTGTTCCATCACATTATATAATTCATTGACCAGAGGTATTTCATTGGGGTGGGGATTATTTGCAATCTGGTTTCTGAGTTTTGTATCGATAAAGCCGTTGATTTGATCCAGATTTTCCCGGATTTCAGGATCCGGAAGATGAAGAGCGCCGGCAACCCGGTGAAGCGCCCCGGCAGGATCGGACAACACATCGTGGTAATTTAAAAACATCCTGGGATACGGCCTTGAGTATAATTCAGCTTTCAGGGTATGGTCCATCCATAACAACAATGCGGACGATCCGGGAAGATTATCCCTGGTTTTCAATGACGCAGCGACTTCGAAGGGGTTTCTGAAGCAGATTATAAAACATGGATCGATGTGGTTCATTTCGAAGACCTTGAGATAGAATGGGAGTAAAATGCTGATCCTTGGGTCTTTAATTACAAAAGTCGCATCGGGGTAAAATTCTTCGTTAATTATCGCAGTAACTTTGGTCCTTTCGGTTTGAATTTCTTCATTTTCCCACCAATAATCACCTAAAAACATTGTATCGTGCCATGCACCGCCCAGTTTTGAAAGCAGCTTATCGTTAAAATGGTTGACCGGGATGTTTTCAAAGAACCCTTTGGGGTTATCGTACCTTGGAGGGATAATATTACGTCCAAGATCCAGTCCGATGGTATGTAACAACCCTGAAATGGTGGAGGTCCCGCTTCTGTGCATGCCAATGATGCAGATGCATTTTCGGTTTTTTGCGTTCATTGTGTCGATCTTTGGATCCATTGTCCGATTGACAGCCATTTCGTGCAATGCCCCGGAGGTAGCATTCAGATATGCATACCCGAATTTATGGTCGGGTTCCAGACAGGCCCCTTCGGCCCATTCGTTCCAGGCATTGATAAAGATAAATTGCTTATTGGCCGGAAGGTTTTTTTCGGTATAGCGACCGAGTTCTGTCAGCCATTTTTGATACAATTCAGGGGTTGAACCGTAATAGATGGTGGCTGCCTTGTTTCGGGCCGTATTGTCCCATTGGGGGATAATTCCCCGAAAGAGGGTAAACCCAGGTTTTACAAATGTCATAGAATCGTTTACAACTGCTTTGTAATCATAGACATATCCCTTAAACCCAGCATCAAATAGCGTAACCTGATCGCGCACTGATAGCCGCGGGACCAAATGCGGTGGAAATTCAACAGCAGCGTCACAACCATAAAAATCAGGGCCGTTTTCCTTGTCAAACAAGGTTCTGACCATCACGATGTACAGATTTCTGATCCCATTTTCGAGGCACTGGCGGTTCCAGAGGGCAACGGTTTTTTTAAAGTCGGGAAACAATCCTGGCCGATATATTAAAAGCAGGGGCCTTCCATCGATGTGGATGTATCTGGAATCCTTCAGTGCCGGCAGGATGTCCATAAAAAATGCCCTATTTTCCTGGTCATCATGAAGTTGGTCCAACAGCACCCCCTCTCTGTTCCTGTTTCCATCCCATCGTACCGTCCAGGGTTCATTGGCCCAGTTCAGGCAAAAAGGCATTTTCAGTTCCTTATGTTGCATAAAAAGGTCAAAAGGGGCCCTCATAACGGGTTTTCCTCCCAGAAAGTAATGGTGGAAACAAAAGCCATAAATTCCATGTTGCCGGGCAAGGGAAATTTGTTTTTTTAATACCTCCACAGAACGAAGATCATAAAAACCAAGCGTTCCCGGAATTTTTGGTTGATGGTGCCCGTGAAAAAGCGGCAAGGCACGGGCAACATTGTGCCATTCGGTAAACCCCTTTCCCCAGAAACGGTCGTTTTCATCGAAGGGATGGAACTGGGGCAGATAAAATGCGATTGGTTTTATTGAGGTTTCAGGTATTTCAATGATTTTTTCAGGCTCGTAGGAGCCTGGTGTGTCCATTTCCTGAAGTATTTCATAAAAGGGTTTCTGCCGGAATTCCCGGGAGGGGTGGAACATCCATTGGAACAACCGGAATATCCCGTTTTTTTCTGATGCGGGATCCGTATTGACATAGAAGGCGGTAAAAAAAAGAGGGCCCGGGCTTTTACCCTGAAACCGTCCGTAAAACAAATAATGAACGACGGGATTAAGGTTCATCCTGTCAACTTCGTGATTTGAACTCAGATATAATTCGGTATCAAACACGCCATTTTCCATTATCTGGCGTATAATTTTTTTCAAGACAGTAGAGGAAACCAAGCGGATATAAAGTTGGAACAATCTCAGGGAAATTGAACCTTTCAGATGGGCATAAAGAGGGAAATCAGGACTGTTTTTCACCGCTCGTATTGTTTTGGATGTTGCACAGTGCCCGTGCTGTTGCATTCAGGTATGCATATCCCGATCTCCTGTCGGGTTCAAGGAAGGCGCCTTCGGGCCAATTGTTCCAGCTATTGATAAAGATGAATTGTTTTGACGGAGGGAGGTTTTTAACGGTGTAATCGCCCAACCGGGTCAACCAGTGTTCGTACTTTTCAGGACCTGAACCCAGATAGATGGAGGGTTTGTTGTTTTTCGCAGAATCGTCCCAACCAGGCATAACCCCCCTGAAAAGTAAAAATTCCCGATTTTTCAGATCCAGTGATTGGTTGATGGTGTCAGAATAATTGTACAGTTGTCCGGAAAAACCAGGGGTTGATGAGAGTTTCTTATGAAGTTTTCCGGCATGCATAGATGTGAACGGCGGCATTTCGACCACGGCATCAAACCCATCATCGCGGGGATCGCCCAATGGGCCATAACCATGATCGACCCTTACAAGAAAAACGCCTTCCAGTCCAATTTTGTGGCAATATTCCCTCCATTGTACAGGCATGCTGTTATTTATTTGTGAAACACCATTGTGATCCAACAACAACATAGGTTTTCCATCGACCTGGATGTAGTGTTCGTCTTTAAGAAGTATTTCAATGTGTGCCAAAGCGTTTTTATCAGGAAAAAATCGACCTGTATTGGCAAATGGGTTTTCCCCCTTTTTCCATTCCGGATAAGGCCGTGTAGGAAAATATCTGTTGTCGATGTGGACGCAAAAAGGGAAACGGAGCCCCTGGTTTTGGCTTGTCGTCAAAACGGGGACAAAGGGGACCGGTTTACCTTCATAAAAAAGATAACGGAAACAAAAACCGTATATGCCCGATTGCCTTGCAAGCGCTATTTGTCGTTGAACCACTTGTTCAAGGCTTAAATCATAATAGCCCAATTCACCGGGAAGTTTGGGTTGGTAGTGGCCTGAAAACCGGGGGGCTGTTGTCGAGATATTGATCCATTCTTTAACCCCGGTTGTCTGGTCTTTAGCTTTCAGGTGTGGCAAATAGAACTGCGGATGATAAAAAGCGATCAGTTTCAATGGGTTTGCCGGGAGATTTAGCTGCAATTCCTTTTCATACCCTGGTTGAGATTCTGATGGCGCATATCGTTTTTGTATCTCTGAAGGATCCTTTTCAGGAGAAAATTCTGTGGAAATTTTCCTGTTTTCTTCTTTTATCCGATGGACAACCTCAAGGATGGGCTTAGGATGAAACTCGCTATGGCTATTGAAAACCAAGGGAAGAAGGTTGCGGGCCCCTGGTTTCAGATTGTGGGTTCCGGTTTTAACAAAGAAGCAGGCCATAAAATTTTTTCCCGGGTCCCGGTCCTGAAAACGGCCATACATCAGATAATGCAAAATCGGGTCAATCCCAGAAAGGGCGACATCAGAACAGGAAACGAGATAGGATTGTTCATCAAAAACGCCACTGTCCCTGATCATTCCAATTTTCTTCCTCAGAAGCACATTGGAAAGAAACCGGAAATAAAAAAAAGCGATTGTTTTTGAAAGTCTCATCCAGAATCGGCAAATATTTAAAAAAGAAGGTAAAAGTAATACAAAATCCAGTGAAATTGAAACAAATAAAGAATGGAATGTGGGTATGGGAAGGGAAGAAAAAGAAGAAATACCCCTGCTGTTACGGAGAAAAATTATAATTTCACAAAAAAATTCAGAGGGTCATATGCGTCCACGTCAAATTTTTCTGGAGGGGATCGATTTTATCAGGCAGATTGTCAACAACAGAAGGTTGATATTCGATTTGACAAAAAGAGATTTTAAGACACGGTATTCCGAGAACCTTTTTGGGCTTTCCTGGGCAGTCCTGGAGCCATTATCGGTCATGTTGATTTTGTGGACGGTTTTTTCCCTCCTCTATTCGTCCGAAACCAAATCGGGTTATCCCTATGTCACTTTTCTTTTGTGTGGCATCATCCCATACGATTTTTTCAATAAAACCATCAATAAGGGGACCCGGAGCATTGTGGCCTTTTCATTTTTAATCAAGCAGGTTGATTTTAAAATTGCCATTCTTCCATTGATATATATCCTGACCGAGTTGGTGGTGTTGTTGCTAATTTTACTGATCTCGTTCGGGATTTTCATGATCAACCACGTCGGTCCATCCTGGTATTGGTTTCAGTTGTTATATTATATTTTTGCGGCCAGTGTCCTTTTATTGGGGGTATGTTGGTTTACATCGTCTATTTTGCCATTTTTCAAAGACATTTATATCATCATCAGTATTGTCATGCGCATTCTTTTTTTCATGACACCGATTTTCTGGGATATTGCCAGGGTGCCCAAAGAGTTTCTTCCCTATTTAAAATTAAACCCACTGTTATATCTTGTAGAGGGTTTCAGAATGTCGGTACTTTACCATAAGCCTTTTTGGGACGACCTTTCAGGGACACTCTATTTCTGGGGGTTCACCTTGTTTTTTTTGTTGTTGGGCGTTTTTGTATTCAAACGGCTCCGCCCTCAGTTTGCAGATGTTTTATAAAACCGGAACAAGATGGCCAGTAAACAGAAAATCGTTGTTAGTGATGTATCAAAAAAATACCGGTTGTTTTCGAACAAAACCGATCGGTTGTTGGCATCCCTGCTCCCATTTTCAAAGGGAAGCCGCGATGAATTTTTTGCTTTAAGGAACATCCATTTCACGGCACACGAAGGGGATATTGTCGGCATTATCGGGAAAAACGGGTCCGGAAAATCGACCTTGCTGAAAATTATTGCGGGGATTACCACCCCCACATCGGGAAGCTGCCAGACTTTTGGGAAAGTAATCCCCCTGATTGAACTGGGGGCGGGTTTTCATCCGGAGTTGACCGGAAGGGAAAATATTTACTTTTATACTTCCATCCTCGGTTTTAAAAAGCATGAGATGAATGGGATTGTAGAAGATGTTATTGCTTTTGCCGACATCGGGAGGTTTATTGACCAACCTGTGAAGATGTATTCCAGCGGGATGAAAGCCCGGCTATCTTTCTCGGTGAGTGTTTTTATCAATCCCGATATTTTAATTGTGGATGAAATTCTTTCCGTTGGGGACGAATCGTTTAAAAACAAAAGCAACGAAAAAATAAAAAGCCTTTTCAAATCGGGCAAGACCATTCTTTTTGTCACGCATAGCCTCGGTGCCATGGCATCGTTGTGCAACCGGGGTGTTTTGATGGACCATGGCCAATTAATCGGGGACGGTACGCCACAGGAAATCATAAAACAATACCAGGAAATTAACAGGCAATTACAGCCATTGGCCCCCTGACCCGGATTATTTAATAACTATTAATTACTTTTTGCGAATTTTATTTCGGATGAACAACAGCGAGCAAAAGCACTCTTCCCTTTTTGATATGACCCCCGAAGATTATGAAAAATCACTCAGGGAAATCAGGGAAAAATACAAGCATGTGCTTGCTGAATGTGATTTACAATTGACCCAGGCCGTTCAAAAAGAGGTGAACAAAATAAAAAGTTCATGGACCTGGCGTATTGGATGGGCGCAGGTAACCGCATTGGTCCTGACAAAAAATTTTCTTTTTAACCCGGTCCGTTTTCTTCTTAAGAAGCAATATCGCTGGAAAAACATTTTTTACTTTAACAATGTGCGATCTTCCCTTAGGGAGCGGGATGACCCGACCCTTGAAAACAGAGGTAAAACGTCCGGGCAGGCGGATGTTGAACCTTTATCCGATCCGGAAAAACTGAACGTCCTCTGTGTTTTGGACACTTTTACCCGGGATTGTTTTGCCCCTGAATTCAATTTAATATGTCCAACTCCCGACCATTGGAAAACACGGTTAGAGGGCCAAAAAATCGATGCTGTTTTTATTGAATCTGCCTGGCAGGGAAACAATCGTTCCTGGGAGTTTCTGACGCATAACCTGGATGGCGCAGATAAGATTGAGATTGTTGCAGCATTGGTTAAAGCAGCAAAAAAGAGAGGGATAAAAACCATTTTCTGGAACAAGGAAGACCCTGTTCATTTCAATGCGTTCATTGACACGGCAAAGTTGTTTGATTTTATTTTTACCAGTGATTCGGGTTGTGTTCAAAAATACAATGAACAGCTTGGCCATTCGCACACTTTTTCACTTCCTTTTGCGGCCCAGCCTGAAATCCATAACCCGGTCACGGGCCGTAATCAAAGGGACAAGAACGTTTGTTTTGCAGGTTCCTATTACAACATGGCCTATGCAGAACGGAAAATGGACCTCGACATTTTGTTAAAACCAGCCATCTCTTATGGCCTTGAAATTTACGACAGAAACTTTGGGGTAACAGGGGCTGACAGCGAAAAACACAGGTTTCCTCAAATTTACCAGCCGTATATCAAAGGGAAGCTGGAGTATCCCGAAATGGTCAGGGCCTATAAACAGTACAAGGTTTTCCTGAACGTAAATACGGTTAAATATTCTTCCACCATGTTTGCCCGCCGGGTTTTTGAACTGCTGGCCTGCGGTACCCCGGTAATCAGCAATTATTCAAAGGGCATCATCAACCTGCTTGGGGAAGATACCGTCTTCATTGCCGAAACCGAAGATGATACCCGCCGGTATCTTGACCGGTTATTAGGCGATTCCCATTTTTGGTGGAAGAAATCGTTAGCGGGTATGCGTACCGTTATGGAGTCGCATACTTACGCAGAACGGGCAAGGGAAATTTGCACCGTGACCGGATTGCCATTCCGCAAACGGGAACCTGTTTCATTTCTGCTGCTATCAGAAATCAAATCGTTGGAGGATAGCGATTTTCTGGCCCGGATGATCCGCCACCAGGTATATCGGGAATATAAGGTATTGTTGATCCTCGCCCCGGCATTGAAACAACCGGAGTTATTGAAAGAGGAAATTGAAAAACGGTTTTCCTTTACCAAAATCACAATCATTGACGGGGATGAGGAAAAACGGGCCGCAAAGGTTATTTCAGCGTTGGATTTTACGCATATGGCCTGGTTCCATGCAGGCCATCTATATGGAAAGAACTATTTACGGGATTATGCCCTGGCCGTAACTTATTCAAAGGCAAAAATCCTGGGGAAAAAGGAGACGGTTTCGATCGATCAAACGGGGGCCATCGTGCATCCTTCCGGAGGTTTTGCATACCGGTATGTGGATGAAGTCCCTTCTGCAACAGTGGTTATTGATAAGTCACTCTGTGACGGGATAGAAATACCAGGGAGTTTCAGACAAAAAGATTTTTCTTTACACAATCGGTCCATTTTATCCATTGACCCCTATAATTATTTTGAGAACGGTAAAAATGGTTTACCTGAGAGCATCCTTGAGAAAACAGGGATATAATTAACAATCCCACGAAGGGAATGATTAAAAAATGAAATAAAAAGAAAAACAGGTTTGAATAAAAATCCATCATCTGCTGTAAAAAAGAAAATCCTTGTTGTTTTCGGCACCCGGCCTGAAGCCATAAAAATGGCTCCTGTTGTAAAGAGGTTGAGGGAACAAGGGGCGCTTTTCGATTTAAAAGTTTGTGTCACTGCACAACATCGTGAGCTGCTTGACCAGGTTCTCCACATATTTAAAATCATTCCCGATTACGACCTGAATGTGATGAAGCAGGATCAGGATCTTTATTCGCTCACCGGGGTAGTGCTGTTAAAGATGAAGGAGGTACTTGAAGACTACGCTCCCGACCTGGTGCTTGTTCATGGAGACACAACCACTTCATTTTGTGCTGCACTGGCATCCTATTATAAACAAATTGCGGTAGGCCATGTTGAAGCGGGGCTAAGAACAGGCAATATCTATTCACCCTGGCCGGAAGAGATGAACCGTAAACTCACTGGGGCGATTGCCCGGTATCATTTTGCCCCCACAGATAAGGCAAAAGCAAATCTGGAGCGGGAAGGTGTTACATCGCCTATTTTTATCACAGGAAATACGGTCATTGATGCGCTTTTCATGGCCCTCGACTTAATCCGGTCCGATAAAAAGTTAGAGAACGATGTTGTCCGGGGCATTTCAAACTATGGTTATACCTTGAACGACAACAAAAAGTTTGTTTTAATAACCGGGCATAGGAGAGAGAATTTTGGGGAAGGGTTTATTCATATTTGCAATGCCATCCGGTTACTTGCCGAAAAATATCCAGAATTGGATTTTGTTTATCCTGTTCATTTTAACCCTCATGTCAGAAAGCCTGTTTTCGAAATGCTTGGGGGAATCCGGAATATTTTCCTGATTGAGCCTATGGATTACCTGCCCTTTATATATATGATGGAGAAGTCATATCTCGTGCTGACCGACAGCGGCGGTATCCAGGAAGAGGCGCCAGGTCTTGGCAAGCCGGTAATTGTGATGCGCGACACCTCGGAGCGCCCGGAAGCCATTGATGCGGGCACGGTTATTCTTGTCGGAACAATTCAGGAAAAGATAGTTGTTGAAGTTAGCCGGTTAATTGAAGACCAGGTCCATTACCATACCATGTCGAAAGCGCATAATCCGTATGGGGATGGCCATGCAGCAGAAAAAATCGTTCAATTTCTCATCCGGATTTGGGAATGAAAATCATTTTTCTTTTCTTTGGGGTATAAATAAAAATGAACCATCCGCATAATGGAAACAAAAAATCCTGCAAAAACCGATGAAATAAATTCGCTGAGACGGGAACTTGAAACCCTGAGGGAGAGCATGGAAGAGGGGATAAAAAAATACAATTCCATTTTGGTCCAGAAAGACCGTTACTACAAAGGGCAGTTACAGGAATTGGAAGAACGATATAAAAAAAGTTGGAAATGGAGGATTGGGGACCTGTTTGTTGAAAGTTTCATTAGGGTTGTCAATTTTTTAAAAAATCCGGTCCGGTTTTTTATTTCATCCGAATATCGGGGTACCTGGAACGACCATCAAAGCCATTCACAAATACCCGGACCTATAGCGCCCAACCTGCCTCTTCCGATCAATTCATTGAAAAATACTGAAGTTCAACTGCATTCAACAGAGGTCCCACAAAAAAGCAAACCGGTTGCTGAGACAAAATCTGTTTCACAAACCCAACCCAATCCAATGGCAACTCCGGTCCGGCCCCTTACCCGTGTGGTTAAGAAAGTGGTCGTTGCGGCTGTTGTTGATGAGTTTACCTCCGCTTGTTTTTCGCCGGAATGCAACATGGTTACCTTCAGGCCCGACAACTGGAAAGAAAAAGTAGAACAACAACCTCCGGATGTTGTTTTTATTGAATCGGCATGGCACGGCAACCAGGGTTCGTGGCAGTATAAGATTGCCAAATATGCGCGAAATATGGGGGATGAATTGAGCGAATTGGTTGCCTGGGCAAAAGGGAACCATATCCCGACGGTTTTCTGGAACAAGGAGGATCCTCCGAATTTTGACCGGTTTATTGATAAGGCCTCATTCTTTGAAACCATTTTCACTTCTGACAAAGATTGTATCCCTAAGTATCAGAAGGTTATTCAACACGATCGGATTTATCCGTTACCATTTGCAGCCCAACCATTGATCCATAATCCGATTGGGGAGGCGCCAAGATCAGGGAAGGTTTGTTTTGCGGGGACCTATCATGCAGATGAATATTTTGACAGGCAGGATGACATGGAGATTATCCTCAACCCCTCCCTTGAATTTGGGCTACACATTTATGACCGGAATTTTGGTGCAGTGGGGCCTGGTTCAGAAAGGTTCCGGTTTCCTGACAAGTACCAGTCAGCCATTCAGGGAAGGCTGAACTATGAGGAAATGATAAAGGCCTACCATCAATACCGGGTCTTTTTAAATGTGAATTCAGTAAAGCGTTCACCCACCATGTTTTCACGCAGGGTTTTTGAATTGCTTGCCTGTGGGACTCCGGTCATCAGTACCTATTCCAGAGGCATCCTTGAGCTGTTGGGGGATCACGTGTTTATCACCGAATCGGAATCCGACACCAGGAAACATCTTGAATTATTGCTGAATGACCATTCTGCATGGATGCGGGCCTCGGTTGCCGGTATTCGGAAAGTGATGGAATTTCACACTTACAACCACAGGATAAATGAGGTTTTCGATAAAATTGGTCTTGCGGGAAATCCGGTGGCAACCCCTGATATCACCCTTTTGGTGAGAACAGACAATGAGGAGCGCCTTTCGATATTGGCCGATCGGATCAGGGAGCAAACCCACCCGCCCAAATCGGTGGTCCTTATATCGGAGTTTGCATTATCCCATGAAAAAACCGAACAGTTTGCACAGATGGTTCCCTCAGCCAGGATTTTTTCCCTTGTCTATTTTCAGGACAAACTCCCTCAAAAGATCCATGAACTGGCCCCTTCAGGTTATTACGCAATTTGGGACCAGAAAGATTTTTACGGGCCGAATTACCTTAAAGATTATGCATTGGCAGTAAAATATTCAGATGCTTCCTATTTTGGCAAAAGCAATTACCACCGTTGGGACAACGGGAGGATAGCAGCATTCAATGATGACAGTCATTTCAGGATGGTCAACCGGGTCCCAATCAGTACCCTGATGTTTAAGGGTGATCAACTAACCGCTTTCAACCTGGGGCTGATGAATAATCCCGAGGGTATATTTGATTCGTTTCTTACCGAGATCTTATCGTTGGACCCCATGAATTATATTAAAAATTTCAATGCCCAACACACCATAAACCTGCAGGATACCGAACCCTATATTGTTTAAACCGGGTTCATAGATAATAATAAATAAAAAGGGAGAAGCCGAAAATCCTTTATTCAAAGAGTAGGCAAAAAATGGATGTTTAATATGAGAAAGAATTACAACAAAATGATCGGGTCAATCCTTTTCGCGGCCTTGTTTTTTATTGGTTTGTCATCATGTACAAAAAGCAAACCCACCATTGAATGGATTGAAATTCCGGGAGGCGCTTTTACAATGGGGAGCCCTGTGACCGAAGAAAAACGGAATCCGGACGAAGTCCAGCACCAGGTCACATTAAATGCATTTAAGATGAGTAAGTATGAGATCACTGTTGAACAGTTTAAAGCATTTATAGAGGCTACCGGTTATAAGACCGATGCTGAGAAAGGGATCGGCGGTTTTGCCGGGAGTGTCATCTGGGATGGGACGAAATTTGAAAAAAAGGCAGGGGTAAGCTGGAAATGTGATGTTTTGGGAAACATCCTTTCTGAAAACGATTATAACCATCCGGTTATCCATTTGAGTTGGAATGATGCTTTTGCATTTGCTGAATGGATGGGTTGCCGGCTTCCCACGGAGGCTGAATGGGAATACGCTGCCCGTGCCGGGTCTGTGACCCCTTTCAACACCGGTAACTGTTTGAATACCGACCGGGCCAATTACAATGGGACATACCCTTACATTAAATGTAAAAAGGGGATCAATAAGGCAAATACGATGGCTGTTGGAAGTTTTCAGCCAAATAAATGGGGCCTGCACGACATGCATGGCAATGTGGGTGAATGGTGTTCTGACTTGTATGGGGAATACCCGACCACCCAACAAATTGACCCCATGGGGGCGGTTACCGGCGCCGATCATGTTTACCGTGGGGGAAGCTGGCGGGATAATGGTTTAAATTGCAGATCGGCTGCCCGTTATAATGCATATACAACCAACCGTTATGACTTTTTAGGGATCCGGTTGGTTGCGAAAAACTGATGTCACACCTCTGGAATGATGACGATATTATTTAACGGACATGATTTCAAGTTTCTTAAGTTGCTGATCGATTATTATAAGCAGCGACCGGGTTGTCAGGTAATTATTGATGACATTCCGGGTCATGCCATGTCACATATTGAATCTTCCCTGCTTTTACTTAAAAAAGCGGATTTGGTCTTTTGTGAGTGGGCCCTTGGAAATGCTGTTTGGTACTCACAGAATAAAAAAGAGCATCAAAAGCTGGTGATCCGGGTACATAATCAGGAAATGACCCTTCCATATCTTGATACGATATACTGGCCCAATGTCGACAAAATAATCTTCATATGTCCAAAGAATCTGGAACTTTTTCAGAACAGGTATCCTGCTCTTGTTCCAAAGTCGTGTTTGATATATAATTTGATTGATTGCAATGATTTTAATGTACCAAAGATGCCTGGGTCAGAGTTCAATCTTGGCTTGATGGGAACTGCACCAAAAATAAAAGCCCCCCATCTTGCCTTTGAAATTCTGCAAAAAATCCGAAGGATTGACGACCGATACACTTTGCATATCAAGGGCAAACATCCCTGGGAATACAACTGGCTATGGAGACGTGAAGATGAGCGTATCTATTATGAAGATCTATATAGGGAAATCAACACATCCTGCGATGCAAATGCAGTAATATTCGATTCTCATGGTAATGATGTTTCAGTCTGGTTTTCTAAAATAGGCTTTATTCTTTCAACCAGCGATAGAGAAGGCTCACACCAATCGGTGGCCGAAGGCATGGCTTCCGGGGCGATACCGGTGATCCGCAACTGGGCTGGCGCATCCAAAATATATCCGCCGCAATTTGTTTTCGCTTCTGTGGATGAAGCAGTAGAATTGATACAGACGGCCCGGTTCAGCAAGGGGTTTTCTGACCAGGTGGAAGAAATACAGCGGTTTTCTTTTGCCCATTTCGATTTACCGGTAATCATAAACCAGTACAACCAGTTGTTCGATACCTTATTTTCAGCTACTTCTGGGTCTTTTTTTTCATCCATAACATTGACAAATCCAAAGGCAAACGAGCCTCTGAATGTGGTCCATGTGTGTTATCTGAACCCGGGAAATCAAAGCGGATATGAAGTCAGGGTGATAGAAGAAACTTCGGTCCTGGTGAAACAGGGGGTGAAGGTTTATATTGCCGGTTTTTATAATCTCGCATCAATAAACAACTCAGATCTGGTTGAACCATACCGGTGCAGGATGGAAACATTGACCGGAGCAACGGTTTTTCTTTATCCGACCACTCATTTTTTCGACTTGAACGTTGGCGATGAAATGAAGTTGGAGATAGATGGTCCGCTCATTGAATTGGCGCTTTTATATAAGGTTTCCATATTTCACGGACAGGCTTTATATGCGACATCACACGCGCTCCGTGCAGCAGATACAACCGGGACAAAAGTGGTGTTTGATTCGCACGGAGTAGCGCCGGAAGAGACAAAGATGAGCGGTGGCCACGAAAACCGGGTCACTACCCTTCATCATTTAGAACATCTTGCCTTAAAGAAAGCAAGTTTGAAAATTTTTGTTTCAGAGTGCATGAAACAACACTTTCATCAGAAACACGGGATGGATGTGGGGAATTACTTTCAGCTTCCCTGTTGTGTCCATTCCGGCGAATTTATCATGTCTCCTGAAGAGAGAAAAAAAATCAGGGATGATAAGCATTTTAACGAAAAGACGGTTTTTTTATATCTCGGTACACTGAGCGTATGGCAATGGCCTGAGGCCATGTTTAATATGTTCAGCCGTTTCCACGAAAAAAACCCCGATAGTATCATTTACATCTTAGCGCCTACGTATGATCATTCCAAAGCCCTTGATTTTATTACAAAATTTCATCTTCCGCAAGGAAGTTATCTGCTTGAAGAAGTAGCGCACAAAGAGGTTGGAAAAATCATAGGAGTGGCAGATGTTGGTATTTTATTGCGTGAATTTCATGTTGTCAACCTGGTTTCGTCACCCACCAAATTCGGGGAATATCTTGCAGCCGGGGTTCCTGTAATCCTTTCAAAAGGCATTGGCGACTATTCCGAAATGGCTGAAGCGAAACGTCTTGGAATTACCTTAAACCTGAACGGCAAAGAATTTCCAATCCATCAGCAGGAAAAACTTCAATCTTTCGTCCAGGATGTAATGCAAAACAGGGAAAAATGGGCGTCCCGGTGCATGCAGGTGGCCAAAAAAGAACTTGAGTGGGATGTTTTTGGGAGCCATCTGGTCAATATATATAGATCCCTACAGCATATATGAAAAAATTTATAGTGCGGGGGTTTGTCTTTTTTCTTATTGTGATGTGCCTTTATTCTGTGGTCATTTATGGCACTTCTAAAATTAAATACAACGACAAATACACCATTTTTAACCAGATTGTCAATAACCCAGTCAAAAGAGGGGGCGCAACTTTTATAAAATTTTATGAAGCAACCCATTTAAAAAAACCAGTTGATATTCTTGTGATCGGATCATCGCGGGCTTTCAGGTCATTTGACCCCGACGTTTTCGAAAAAAACAACCTACACATCCACCTTTTAGCCACTTCGAGCCAGACCCCGGTTAACACTTACTATTTACTGAAGGAATATCTGTTAAAGATCCGGCCTAAGATGGTAATCTTCGATGTTCATTTAGGCTTGCTCAACAGCAATGGGATAGAGTGTTTTTATGATCTATGTACCAATATTCCCGTTTCTAAGGAACTTTTTGAAATGGCCCTTGACATCGATCAGGCCAATACCTACTCAATATGTTATGCGGCATTGATCAACCAGGCGGACACCCCGATTTACAAAGGTTATACCTATAAAGTACCGAAAGGATACCGGAAAGGGTTTCTTGTAGATTATAAAACGGATACAACCCTGGGGAAGAAAAAAATTGATACAACATGGATAAAAAAAGATCTGACCCCTCAGGAAATTAAAAACTTAAAACACATTGATAACATTGCCAGTTTTGTTAGAAGCCACAACGTCCCAATACTCTTTACCAAACAACCGGTATTGTCGCGTGAAAAATTGCTATCCAACAAAAAAATCCATGAAATTGCCAATAAATATCGAATTAAATACCTGGATTTGAATAAATTCCGTAAGGATCTCAATTTCTCCCATGATTTTTATGACCAAAATCACCTGAACACATACGGAGCGGAAAAAATCAGTGAGATTATCATAAAAGAAATCCAAAACAGCAATTTTATTTATTAATTCCTATGCTATTTACTTCGGTCAAATTTGCTGTTTTTTTTATTGTCCTTTTTCTGCTTTACTGGCTGGTTTTTAATAAAAAAACCAAGACCCAGAATGTTTTGTTGCTGGCAGCAAGTTATCTGTTTTACGGATTCTGGGATTTTCGGTTTTTGAGCCTTTTGGCGGGCATTTCCTTATTGAATTATTTTTTGGGATTGGCAATCGGATCATCCTCCCGGAGGATGACCCGCAAAACATGGTTAATTCTTGGCCTGGCATGCAATATCGGGACCCTGGTCACTTTTAAATATTTTGATTTTTTTCTTCCCGGGCTTCAGTCTCTGTTTTCAGTTTTTTCCATTCGCCTTAACCTTCATTCGCTTGGGTTCATTGTTCCCCTAGGCATCAGCTTTTACACGTTTTTATCCATCAGTTACCTTGTTGACATTTACCGGAAAAAGCTGGAACCGGAAAAAAATGTTTTTTATGTTTTGTTGTCATTGAGTTTTTTTCCCATTGTGCTTGCAGGGCCTATCAACAGGCCGGTTTTATTGCTGCCACAAATTAAATCGCCCCGCGTTTTTGATCCAGTTCTAGCCTCTGACGGATTGCGGCAATTTTTATGGGGATTGGCGGTAAAAATGATCATTGCCGACAATTGTGCGGTATATGCCGACAAAACATTTGCCGATCCATCCGCTACAGGGAGTACATTGTTTTACGGGGCCCTCTTTTTTTCGATACAGATTTATGCCGATTTTTCGTCCTATTCCGATATGGCCATCGGAATTTCGAAGTTGCTTGGTTTCCGGCTGATCAGAAACTTCAATTTTCCGTATTTTGCCACCGACATTGCCGATTTTTGGCGGAGATGGCACATATCCCTGACGACCTGGTTCCGGGACTACCTTTTTCTCCCTTTGGCCTATTTTCTTTCCGGTAAAATAAAAACACAAAAGGTGTTACTTATTCGCTCCGATCTCATCATTTACATTTTGAGTATCCTTTTTACCTGGTCCATAACCGGATTTTGGCATGGTGCGGCATGGACCTTCATCATCTGGGGACTTATTCATGCATTTTTTCTGATAATTCATCAGGTTTTCCGGAAGATAAAAAAAAGGGCCCTGACCAGGTACCATTTACAAAAAGACCTCCTTGTAGTAGCGGTTGAACGTTTCTTCACGCTGGGAATGATCGTGCTGGCCTGGGTTTTTTTCAGATCGAAAACCTTGCCCAAGGCCATCGATTACTTAGACAGGACATTTACAGTTTCTTTATTTTCACCGCCACTCGGTTTCCCCACCAAAATGATCATCCCGATTTTTATTTTCTTCACCATTGAATGGTTCCAAAGGGACAAGCAGCATGGCCTGGATTTTTCGGATGCCCCAAAAACAAGGTTTATCCGATGGGCCATTTATCTTTTCATCGTATTGATTATCTTCTTTTATCAGGTAAAACAACAGGAATTTATATATCCTTAAATCCGCAACAAATAAATAAGCGACAAGTTTAACCAATATTAT
>DYSO01000196.1 GCA_020718225.1 Draconibacterium orientale
GAAAACCTTAAAAAAGGAGACAATCGGGGTGGGTAACCCACGTTTGCTTTCGGGCAGGAATTTTCCTTTTCCATCAAGCATCTTAACGCCAAGTCCTCCTGCATCGGGATGGAGATCCATGAACTCCGTAACCTTGATAAGGGTATCATCCTCAACAATGGTATCGGGGTTAAGCAACAGGATGTATTCTCCTTTGGCTAACCTTATGGCCTGGTTATTGGCAGCAGAAAATCCTTTATTGTCTTTATTTTCAATCAGATATACTTCAGGGAATTTTTCCTTGACCATTTTTATGGACCCATCAACCGAATTGTTATCCACAACAAAAATTTCCGCCTTCAAACCCTGACATGCATTTTGAACAGAGTGCAGGCATTGTTCAAGGAAGTATTTAACGTTATAGTTGACGATTACAATCGATAGTTTCATTGATGATATAGGAATTCGATCGTAAAGTTAATGTTTATCCACGAACATCAAAATTAAATAGCCCCCGATTCAATCATCAGTACTATTTGTTCAATAGCCTGGTCGTTTCCGGTGGGATCATAGGTTGTTTTAAGATTATAGCCAAAAATCCTGGCTAACATTTGCCATATAAATGCCGAAAAATTTCCACGGAGTTCTTTCACGATATCAAATGTTGAGTTTCCTGTTTCCCTGTAAATGAGTTTGATAAGAATTTTCCCCTGGGAAAAGGTCAGATCTTTGATTTCATCACCGAACTGAGCTTCAAGTTGTTTTTCTGCTATTTTTAAAAATGCTTTACGCTCCTTTTCATTATCTATTCCTTCCAGGATGGTTTTATATTCCTGCAGTTTGGCGCCAGCCATTTTTGCATAGGGATAGACTTTTTTTACATTGTACACCAACCGGTCATACCGTACGGATTCCCTTTTTGTATTGAACCTGAGCGGGGGGAAAACCATGACCGGGTTGATATCGACCAGGGCCAGTGTATCACCATCAACCACTTTTGCAGGCACTATCCTTCGTACAGTATCCTGGGAAAATCCCGATCTATGGATGGTCAGAAAGATAAGAATGGTGAGTAAAGTCTTCAACATGATCCCCGTTTCCATTGAATCATCAATAAACGAAAATCTTACTGTGTTTGGTATGTCAGGCAACTTTAAGGTGGGACAGGTTTGTTTTCCTGAACTTTTCTTCAACAAACGGTACGGTTATATGCAGTTTTTTACCAGCGCCTTTGGAAGGTAATTCAAACATCGGGTCCATCATGATGGATTCGAGGATGGATCGCAGTCCGCGTGCGCCCAATTTGAATTCAATCGATTTATCAACAATGAAATCCAGCGCTTCAGGGTCAAAGGTCAATTGAACATTATCAATTTCAAAGAGTTTGATGTACTGTTTGACCAAAGCGTTTTTAGGTTCGGTAAGGATTCTGCGAAGCGCCTGATGGTCGAGGGTATGCATGAAGGTGACGATGGGCATTCTGCCGACAAGCTCCGGGATCAGTCCGTATGCTTTCAGGTCAACCGGTGAGATGTATTGCAGAAGGTTTTCTTTGTCGATATGATCGTGTTTTTTATCGATTTTATATCCGATTCTGCTGGTCTGTAACCTGTTGGCGATTTTTTTTTCGATCCCATTAAATGCCCCACCCGTCATAAAGAGGATATTTTGAGTATTGATCTGGATCATCTTTTGTTCCGGGTGTTTTCTGCCTCCCTGTGGTGGAACATTGACAATGGAGCCTTCCAACATTTTCAGGAGCGCCTGCTGTACGCCTTCTCCGCTGACATCGCGGGTAATGGATGGATTATCTCCTTTTCTTGCAATTTTATCAATTTCATCAATAAAAACGATGCCACGTTCGGTGGCGGCAACATCATAATCGGCCACCTGGTATAAACGGGCAAGGATGCTCTCCACATCTTCACCCACATATCCGGCTTCGGTTAAAGCGGTAGCATCGGCAATACAGAAGGGAACGTTCAGCATTCTGGCTATGGTTCTGGCTAAAAGTGTTTTACCTGTCCCGGTCTCCCCAATGATGACAATGTTTGATTTTTCAATCTCAACGTCATCTGCTTTTGCCTTCTGTGCATGGGCTATTCTTTTATAGTGGTTGTAAACGGCAACAGAAATAACACGTTTGGCCTCTTCCTGGCCGATAACAAAGGCATCAAGATGGTTTTTGATCTCGATGGGTTTCAGCAATTTTTGTTCTTTAAAACTGCTTCTTTTTTCGGCGCCTAATGTTTCCTGGATGATGCTATATGCCTGTTGGATACAGCTGTCGCAGATGTGTGCATTCCGGGCAGAGATCAGGATGCCGGCCTCTTTTTTTTCACGTCCGCAAAAAGAACATCTTTCAACTGTTTTTGCCATTGGTTACAGGTTAATTTTTTTTCTTCGAACGGGTTAAAATTTCATCAATCATTCCGTACCGAAGGGCCTCCTCGCTGGTCATCCAGTAATCGCGATCGGCATCTTTTAATATTTTTTTAAAGGGTTGTCCTGAATGCAAAGCGATAATTTCATATAATTCCTTCTTCAGTTTTTGTATTTCCCTTGCTGTAATATCAATATCGGAAGCTTGTCCTTCAGCGCTTCCCATGGGTTGATGAATTAAAATACGGGAGTGTTTCAGTGCGGTCCGCTTACTTTTTTCGCCGGCACATAATAAAATGGCCCCCATGGAAGCTGCCATTCCCGTACAGATGGTTGCCACGTGGGGATTGATATATTGCATGGTGTCATAGATGCCGAGTCCGGCATAAACTGAACCTCCCGGAGTATTCAGATAAATCTGGATATCTTTTCGTGAATCGACCGATTCAAGAAACAGAAGCTGTGCCTGAATGATATTGGCAACGTAATCATCAATGGGAACACCCAGAAAAATGATCCGGTCCATCATCAAACGGGAAAATACATCCATGGTAGCAATATTTAATTGCCGTTCTTCGATAATGGTAGGAGAGATATAATTGGCAGAAATTGATTTGTACTTTTCAAGGGTTACACTGTTGATCCCCCTGTGACCAATTGCATATTTTGAAAATTCATCCATGGGATATAAATTAGAAATTATACCGACTGTTCGTGCCCGTGTTCGTGTTCGTGCCCGTGTTCGTGCCCGTGTTCGTGTTCGTGCTCGTGTTGATGGTCGTGTTCATGGTCGTGCGTGTGTTCATGACCGTGATCGTGCATGGCCGAAGCCAATTTTATGAATTCTTCCCGGGTGACCTCTTTATCAATGATTGTGATATTTTGTTTAAACACTTCAAGCAATCTTGCGTTGTAAAGTTGATCGTTGATTCGCTGGACCTGTTCTTTATTTTCCATAAATTTATCAACGATGGATTCATAGCGTTGATCCATTTCAGGATTGGATATCCCCAGCCCAATTTGTTGGAAAAAGTATTTCCGGATATAATTTCGGATATCCTCATCTTTAACTTCGATCCCGAAATCCCGGATCAGTTTGTTTTCGATTAGTTGCCACTTCATGGATTCGGAGAAGGAACCATAATTTTTTTCGATCTCTTCCGGGGTATATTTTCCTTCATTGTTTTCCAACAGCCATCGTTTTAAGAAGGCATCGGGGATGGTAATTTCTGTATTTTTAAGAAGGGTTTCCGTCACTTTATTAAACAGAAGTTTATCGGTTTCGTCAATAAAACCGGATTCAGCCTCCTTTTTAATCTGGTTGCGGAAATCCTCCTCTGTTTCAATATTCATTCCCGGGTAAACCTTGTTAAATAAATCCGCATTTAATTCGGCTGGGATTATCACGGGTTTTTCAGGGTTTTCGTCAGGAAGTGGAGGGGTAGTTTGCTCCGTGGTTTGGCTTTCTGGCGGTGTTTCCTGTGGCGCTGGTTTGCCATACCGTTGAAGCGTTTCCCCGATATATTTGTCGATCATTTCGTCATCCACCCTGATAATATGGTTTTCCACCAGAAGCTCTTTGTCAAGTTGTATGGTAAAGGAAGGGGCTAATCCGAGATCGAAATAAAATTCAAATCCGGTTTGGTTTTCGAAATCGATAGCTCCATTTTTTTCTGTGTTTGGGAGCGGGTTCCCTAAAATATCGATTTTTTCATCCCTGATATAGGCAACAAGTTTGTCGGAAAGCAATTTATTGACTTCATCGGCCACAATGGCTTTTCCATACATTTTTTTAATCAGGCCCGTAGGGATGTGTCCTGGCCGGAAACCGGGTATGTTGGCTTTGCGTTTATAGTCATGGATTTGTTTTTCGACCGCTTCTGCATAATCGGATGGGCCGATTTCAATTTTCAAGGTGGCTGTCAGCGCACCGGTGTTTTCTCTGGTAATGTTCATGAATCGTAAAAAATTATAATTTAAATAACAAGTGCGGATGAAGGGACTCGAACCCCCACGCCCAAAGGCACAAGATCCTAAGTCTTGCGCGGCTACCAATTACGCCACATCCGCATTCCGGATCCTTCCAAAAAAGGGTGTGCAAAGTTACAATTTTTTCCTCTCTTAACCCGAAATTTCAAATATACCTTAAATCCGCAACAAATAAATAAGCGACAAGTTTAACCAATATTATGACT
>DYSO01000197.1 GCA_020718225.1 Draconibacterium orientale
CGATTGTTTTAATCTCACTTTATCGTAGTTTTGCAATAGGAGGTTAAACAATGACAAAACTGAGTGTCAATATCAATAAAATTGCAACATTGCGCAATGCCCGTGGCGGAAACCTGCCGCATGTTGTTAATGTGGCATTGGATTGTGAACGCTTTGGCGCTCAGGGAATAACGGTGCATCCCCGGCCCGATGAACGTCATATACGCCATCAAGATGTATTCGACCTGAAACCACTCCTTTCCACCGAATTTAATATTGAAGGTTATCCGTCGGATTCTTTTATCAACCTGGTCCTTTCGGTTAAACCGGCACAGGTGACCATGGTCCCCGATCCCCCGGATGCGATAACCTCCAATGCCGGCTGGAATACTTTAAAGCATGGTCATTTTTTACGCGAAGTCGTAGAAGTTTTTAAAAAACAGGGAATCAGGACCTCCCTTTTTATTGCCGCCGACCCGCTGATGGTCCGGAATGCGTTACAAACAGGTACCGACCGGATTGAATTATATACCGAGTCATATGCCGGAAATTTCCCTGTTGACCCGGAAAAAGCAATTAAACCTTTTATAGAGGCTGCATGCATTGCCAATCAATTGGGATTGGGAATCAATGCGGGCCACGACCTGAACCTGGATAATTTAGCCTTTTTTTATCGGCATATCCCTGGATTGTTAGAGGTTTCAATCGGACATGCCCTGATCTGCGATGCGCTTTATTACGGGTTGGAGAACACCATTCAGCTATACCTTCGGCAACTTTCAGATGTTTAACAAGATACAAACCCGATCTTAATTTATAAACCCAATATCGTAAATGAAATTCTTTGCTTCTTATTTACCGGTTTTATTCTTACTGTTCAGCGGGAATGGATTGTTTGCCGGAAACGATTCATTAAGCCTGAGGGCCGCTGCCATCCATAGAGAGGTTTTAACGATTGATTCTCATACCGATACACCCTTGTGGATGATCCGTCCCGGATTCGATATCGGGGTTCGGCATGATGCCCGAAAAGAATATTCAAAAATTGACTTTCCCCGGATGAAGGAGGGAGGTCTTGATGGTGTTTTCTTTGCGGTATTTGTCTCACAGGGAAAAAGGGATTCTATGGGTTATGAAAAAGTCAGACGGCGCGCCATGATGCTGTTCGACACCATTGATGCGGTGGTCAAAAGATATCATGATCTGGTGGAAATTGCCGTTACTCCGGATGATGCATACCGTTTAGAAAAGCAGGGGAAAAGGGCAGTATTCATCGGAATTGAAAACGGGTATGCCATCGGAAAAGATATTTCCCTGGTCCGTACATTTTATAACCGTGGCGCACGTTACATTACGCTCTGCCATACAAAAAACAACGACATCTGTGATTCTTCAACGGATACGGTCGGGTTTAACGGGCTAAGCCCTTTTGGGCGGCAGGTTGTGGAAGAGATGAACCGCGTTGGGGTCATGGTGGATATTTCGCACATCTCCGACCCGTCGGTCAGGGATGTGTTGTCGGTAAGCAATGCGCCGGTTATTGCATCTCATTCGTGTGCCAAAGCGCTTTGCGACAATCCCAGGAATTTAAGCGATGAACTCCTTGTGGAACTGGCTAAAAACGGGGGGGTTATCCAGATGTGTATCCTGAGTGACTATGTAAAAACCCCGTTGCCCAACCCACCCAGGGATTCAGCAAGGGCCGCGGTACAAAAAAAATTCCGTGATTTCGACGGATTAAGTGATGAAGAGATGAAACAGGCCAGAAAAGAATGGAATGCGGTAAATGAAAAATTTCCTCAAACCCTCGCCTCCGTTTCCGATGTCGCCGACCATATTGACCATATTGTCGGAGTTATTGGCATTGACCACGTGGGCATCGGGACCGATTTTGATGGTGGCGGTGGCGTTGAAGGGTGTTTCGATGTCAGTGAAATGGGAAATATAACCTTAGAGCTGGTGAAAAGGGGATATTCAGCGGAAGATATCCGTAAAATATGGGGCGCAAACCTTTTGCGTGTGATGGATGAAACAGAAAAGGTTAGTAAATTATTGAAAAACAATCCGTCAGAATAGAACTTCAAAGGTTGAATATCCAATAACCAATGATACTGAAAATTATTGTCAGCCTGATCCCTGTGTTTCTTCTGTTGGGAATGTTGTTGTTTCTCGACAGCATGAAGCTGGTCGCCAAAGGCATCCTGTTCCTCTCTCTCTTTTGGGGCATAATGAGTGCCGGCCTGAGTTTTTTTTTCAACACTTTCTTACTCAGAAATCTTGGTTTTACCTTTGAAACCTATTCGGGATTTGTAGCGCCCCTAATAGAAGAAATACTGAAAATGGGTTTGATCTTGTTATTGATACAAAAGAACAGGATTGGTTTTATGATTGATGGGGCCATTTATGGATTTTCTATCGGGGCCTCTTTTGCCTTTTGTGAAAATCTGTTTTATCTTTTCCACTTTTCCGGGGCTGAAGGCAACCTCATGGTTTGGATTACCCGGGGATTTGGCACTTCCGTCATGCATAGCGGGACCACCGCCATTTTTGCGATTATATGCATGAGCGCGCTGAACCGACAAAATAAACTGGGTCTGGCAGCGCTGACCGGCGCCCTGGTTGCCATTGTGATCCACAGTCTCTTTAATCAGTTCCTTATTTCCCCATTGATTTCAACCCTCATCGTCCTGGTGGTGGTGCCGGTGAGCATCAGCCTTATCTTTCAGTTCAATGAAAAATCGATCCGCGATTGGCTCGAGATTGAATTTGATACGGAAGCCAGCGTGTTAAGAATGATAAAAAAAGGACGGTTCACCGATACCAGGGCTGGTGCATTTCTCATTTCGGTCCGGCGCCATTTTCCAAAAGAAGTGGTGCTGGATATGTACTGTTTTATCAGTCTCTATCTTGAACTTTCAATGAAAGCAAAAAGTTATATCATGCTGAAAGAAAATGATTTTGAGGTGGTCAGGGATCCGGAAATACCGGCAAAACTCATAGAGTTGAAAGCCCTGGAGAAAAATATCGGACGGGCAGGATGCCTGGCAATAGCTCCTGTTTTGCGGCTTAACCACAAAGATTTGTGGAAGCTTTCGCTTTTGGGTTAAAAAAAAGTTTATCTTTCACCAACTTTTTTAATTTCCATTGTATTTATGAACAGAAAGGATGATAACGAACTTGTTTACGAAGTGACCAGGGGCAGCATCTCCTCTTTTGAAGTCCTGATAGAAAGGCACCAGAAAACGATCTTTAACATGGTGAATAAAATGGTTGGCGATGTTGAAACGGCAAAGGATATAACCCAGGATGTTTTTGTAACAGCATTTGAAAAAATGGGAAGGTTCAATTTTAACTATCGGTTTTTCAGTTGGATATACCGGATAGCCGTCAATAAAACCCTGAACCATATTAAATCAGGTGGCTCCACCGAAACGCTGAAAGAATCTTTAGCCGGGCTCCCTGATGAGTTAACCGAAAATGGGGATGAGCGGAATAGAAAAATGCTTCATCTCGGTTTGCGGGACTTACAGGCTGATCAACGGGTACTGCTATTATTGAAATATTATTGCGGACTATCCTATGAAGAAATTGCCCAGGCATTGAACCTGTCAGAGAAAAAAGTAAAATCAAGGTTGTTTACCTCACGGGAACAATTGCACAAAATAATGATCGGGAAAGGATTTTTTGAAAATGACTGAGAAAAAGATCATCGAAAAAATGTACCGGAAACTGGACGGTGAATTGCCGGAAAAGGAGTCCCGGGATTTGGAACAATACATTGCAGCCCATCCGGAAGCCGCTCAACAATTAAAAGAATGGGAAAAAGTCAAAGTACTGATGGAACAGGAGCCAACCAAAGCAATTGAGATTGACCTGAAAAATGAAATTTTAAGCAAAATAGATATGGAAACCTATGCACCAAAAGAACATAAAGCGGAGATCAAAGTCGTCCGCAGTATATGGACAATGCCGGCTTTCAGGTTTGGCTTTGTTTTTATTTTAGGCGTTTTTGCAGGATTTATCATTTTCACTTTTTTAAAAGCCGATTTTTCCAAAGCAAAAGAGGCTTCTCCGGAAATGAAAGGGACGCTATACAACAGCAGTTCCTTCGACGAAATGAAAACAGCCGATGTTCTGCAGTACGACAGCCCATTAGCCAAAGCCATCTGCAATGTACGATACTCAACCAGGATCGTGGAAATCAGGGTGGACCTCTCTTCACTCTATCCGGTGAGGTCAACACTAGAATTTGATTTTAACAGTTTTGAAGTCCTCAATATCCAGAATGTCTCCGTAAATGACCAGACAACGGCGATGGCTGCCTCCAATTTTGTACAGATCAATAATGTGGGCGACAATAAATTCATCATCCAGCTTTACAATAAGAATAAATTGCCCCATTATATCGACTTTAAAATCTATCAGAATGATTCCCCGATCTACCAGAATTCAGTTCAGGTAAATAAAGAATAAAAATTCGTCATACAATTAAAAAATCC
>DYSO01000198.1 GCA_020718225.1 Draconibacterium orientale
ACACAATGTTTTGACGGCTTTTGTTCATAACTTCGTCGCGGATTTAAGGTATATTATGTTAATGCAAAAAAAATCTATTTGCCAAAAGTACATAAAAGAATCGGGATAGCCCTGTTTTTTAAGCGATTCTTTTACAATACAAGACAAAAAAACCGCCTTAAAGTTGCATTTAAGGCGGTTTTTTAAAGCGAATGTTTGATCCGTCCGGGGTAAAGCCCGGTCCTGGTTGGAGTTTGTCCCCTATTTACGGATTACGATCTTTTCCGATTTTGTAAGGTGGTCATCGTCAACAGTTATCATATATACGCCTTCCGGTAGGTTGCCCAGATCAATATTCATGGTACGGGTATCTGAAACACGGTATTCTTTTTCTTCAAAAACGGTGTTGCCAGTTGCGTTCATAACTTTGACATGTACAAGGTCAGAATATGAATTGAGGTGCAATTGGAATTTTCCGTTGTTGGGGTTCGGATAAACAGTAAAACCCGTTTTACCGGAAATTTCGTTTGACAAGCCTGATTTCAGGGTTCCCTGTGTCAGTTCAGGGGCAAAAACAGTTCCGTCAAAATCGGAAAATTCAATTTCTGTCGGAGCGCCTTCGAATGTCAGGGTGGATTCATCGGTTGAATTTGAGATGAAATGCAGGTTGCACAGAATGTCGTCTGTCAGGGTGATGCCATAACTGTTGGCAGCCCAGACAAAAGTGATCAGGCCGGGGGCAGGGGTTCCAATGGTTACGTCGTCGATTCCAGGGAACCAATTGGTTATGTCCTTGATTTTGAGTTTTTTCGAATCGTACCGGATGGTAAACTGGAAAGCGCCCAGGTTTTTAATATCCGAAACATGAACCGGGATGGCCCATTGATTTTGGATGTGGCTGCCCGGCCCTAAAGCAACTTTGCCCTGTGCAGGGATAACGGCCGATTTGTTTTTTGTGGGGGTATAAGAACCGTTGGCATCGCCATAAACGATTCCTTCAAAGTCTTTGACCAGGTTTGTATTGCCAACGGTAAAAGGAGCATGTTCAAAAAGCCAGTTTCCAACAGGAAATGAGTTCGTTATGGATCCAATCCGTTTTTTAATCAGGAGGACATCGGCAGCGGTCAGGCTCCCTGAGCCGTTCACATCGCCGGAAGCCAGATAGATGCCGCTAAGCGGGGCAATGCTGGCAATGTGTTTACGGTAAAGTAAAACATCGGCTGCGGTTACGCCATCCCAGGGTTTGCTGGTTGTCACCTCAAAATAATAATCTCCGGCGGGGACCACAGGAAAGAGATAATTTCCGTCAACATCTGTCAGGACAGTACCATAAACGTTTCCGTTCATTGTTTTAAGTTTAACGGTCAAACCGCTCAACGGAGTGTTGGCCGTATTGGCATAAGTGATTACTCCATTTACAACAACGCCGGTTACAAAGGTTGTTGGAAGTTCGATATAATCAAGCCAGGCACAATCACTGCCACTGGCAACACTTCCATCTTTTTTGTATTCCCATTTAAAAATATGTTCGCCAACAGGAACGGGGAAAGCGGCCCTGGTCCAGGGGGTTTCGCCGGCCCACTCGCCCAGTTCGTTTCCATCCATATAGAATGTCAGATAATCATAATTATCTTCCGATGAGGTTTTTAAATAAAATGAAATGCTGTCGGGGCTGGTCACATCCCGTTCCAGAAGGAGTTCTGATTTCTGGTTATGGCTGATGGTCCCCGATTTTGCCGAATAAATTCCCTCGTATGGGGCAACATTGGTGATGGTCCAGGGCTGGTTACCGCCAAAAGTCCAGGGATACATGGTGAAGTTGCCCGATTCAAAATCTTCAACGATCAAACCGATTTTTTTATTGAATTCCTTTTGTGCAGTATACTCGCCGGAAGTAACGGTATAGATAAATACCACCGGTGTATTCAGAGGGGCATCGGGGCTGACGGTCACATTAAACAGTGCGTCTTCGGACCCGCCGATAGGCATATCGCCAAGGGTGCACGAACCAACATTGATCTGAATGTAAGGGCTTGAGCAGGTGAGTGTTCCGGTGGTGTTTGCAGCAGGATAGCCACCTGAATTGGTTGTGGCAATGATCAGTTCGGCAATTTCACCGGGGTCTAAAATCCCATTGATATCGCCGGGGGCAGATGGGGGTGGAATTTCATTGATGATCATTCCTCCGATGGTGAATGCCGGGGCATAGGGGCTTATTGAAAAGTTGCTGGTCCAGGTACTGTCACCGTCGGTGGCAGTAAGGGTAAAGGGGATGGCTGTCCCGTTGGGGATGTTGTTGGTTGCCTGGATGGTAAAAGCATTATCAACGGTGATGGTATCTCCCGGGTTGAAATCGCCAAACAAAGCCTGGGTTTGAACCAGGTTGATGAAGGGTGAGGCGCAGGACAAAGTAACATTAACGCCGGAGGCAGGCTGGTCTCCGATATTGGACATGGCTACATTCAGGTCAACGGTTTCTCCGGTTTCAAGTTTGCCATTGGGATCGTTTACTTCGAAGGAATAAAATGTAACCCAGGGTTGATTTGGCGGAGGACCGGTTTCGAAAGGGGAGGTATAGGCCATAACAACGCCGGAGCGGTTGTCGCTCCAAACGGGATAAACCTTGCGGTTATTGGCGGTTATCCCCAGGTAGTCGCCCATGTAACCGCCGGCAAGGCCGGGAATGGGAGCGGGGGTAAAGGAGACATCGCTGATTTTGAAATCTTCCCAGGTTTCGCCGCCATCTCTCGAATTGGCTGCAAAAACCTCACATTTGGTTTGGGTAACATTCCGGTCATCATAAAAGATACAGCTCAGGGTCCCGGAAACGGGGTCGCAGCATATCCACGGGAAATAGTGTTGTTTTCCAAGTCCGAATTCATCCTGGTTAACGCGCACCGGGGTTGACCAGGTTGCGCCCTGGTTGGTTGATTTAATCATATAAACATCAATGCCGCTTCCGGTGTTGACCCCGGGGACTCCGATGTTTGACCATACGGCATAAATAGTCCCGCTGTTGGGACCGTTACTGATATCAACGGCCATCACCGGGAATGAATTCACCCGGTGGTTTTTATGTGTTTCCGTGGTACGGATTCCTTTGATGTTGGTAATGATCCGTGTGGCCGGTGTAAAGGTGGCGCCGCCATCGAGTGAACGGGCAAATCACAGGGCACATTCGTCGGAGGGCCAGGAGTCATAAATTGCCCAAAGGGCATACACCTGACCACCGGGGCCGGTTTGGATATTGACCCCCTGGTTGTGGCTGCCGGCATTGACAGCGGTACTGATGGTCATGGGCGTAGTCCAGGTTAACCCGTCGTTGGTCGATTTGCAAATCCCGATCTCAGAATCGCCCGATCCTCCAAAGTTTGTCCAGGCTACATAAAGGTTCCCTTCGTAAGGGCTTGCAATGCTGTTGTCGATCCACATGTGGTTTTTATCGGCCATGGAACCGGGATTCGGGGCTACAAGTTTTGCAGTCCAGGTGTTTCCGTTATCATCGGAATAGGAGATACCCTGACCATAATTGTTGTGGATATAGTTGACATACATCCGTCCGGTGTTTCCGATGGCGGTCGTGGGGTCGCCTGAATTTGCTCCTCCAGCGCCCTGGATTTCGCCGCCCCAGGTTGCACCCCCGTCAAAAGAAAAGAAATCGTTTGCCCCATAAAGGGAACCAACAGGGTTTTGGGTGGAGTTGTTTGAGTTAAGCACATGGTTTTTATCATTGGGGTCGGCAAAAACAGAATTTTCGCTCTGGGTAGAGTTTTGCGTTGTCAGAGGTACATCGGGCGAATTTTCACTGAAAACAGAGGTTGCTTTGATGTCGCTTCCGGTAAAAACACTTTTTTCGACAGGGATATCGGGGGCTACCGGTACAAGCCCAAGCCGGGCCATCTCTCTCCAGTAACCCATGTTGTCGACACGGGTATCGACTATCTGTGTTTTGGTAACTGTTTGTTTGTTGATTTTTCCATGGTTTTGCTGGGAAAACAGGGCCATGGGAAACAACAAAACCAGCAGGATGGATAGGGTAAAGAAATTTCTCATATGTAATTTAAGTTATAAGGTGAAAAATAATGAATGAATAGAACCGGGTTAAATTCCGATTTTAAGAAGAATTTCCTGGTCAAAATTACATAAAAGATTTGGGATCGGGGCATGATATCGTTAAAATCTGTATAATATGTGAAAATCAATTAGGTCACTATCAGTTTTTTTTCTAATTTTGTAGCAGTAAAATCTATTCTGGCTCGGGTTTTTCCCTTTTCTTGTTTTTTATTTCATAACAGGAATGAGGTAATCAGGTGTTCCGGGCTAAATAAAAATTCAACCTGACCAGAAAAAAATCAACTTACGGAACTTTTCAGCGATTATCTTGTCTATCATTCATGAGTCGAGTCTAAAAAGGACAACCACAAAATTAGGGGATAAATTGGCAA
>DYSO01000044.1 GCA_020718225.1 Draconibacterium orientale
CATTTTTTACCTTTTCATCAAACCTCTGGATTTTTAATCCAGAGTGGTTTAGTCTGTTCATTTATTGTCTCAATCGATAATCATCAGAATGATTTTAATCTTCCGATACAATCTGCCAGACTATCCCTCCAGTAAGGGATTTCCAGGTTGAATGCCTGTTTAACTTTTGCTTTATTCAACACACTGTAAAACGGTCTGGCAGCGGGTAATGGATATTCGTGGGTTTCAACAGGTTTTATTTTGCACGGTATTCCCGTAATTTCAATGATTGCCTGTGCAAAGTCGTACCAGCTTGCCACTCCTTCGTTGGCATAATGGTAAATATTAACCCCTTTTGGCTTGGCACACTTTTGTATGACAGCCAGAATGGTTTGTGCCAGGTCGCGGGCGTAAGTAGGAGAGCCAATCTGATCATAGATCACGTTCAGTGCACCCCGTTCCTTAGCGTATTTGATTATTGTTTTCACAAAGTTATTCCCAAATTCAGAATAGAGCCAGGATGTCCTGATGATGAGCGCAGTTTTAGCGTGGGTCAATACTTCTGCTTCCCCTGCATTCTTGGATTTTGCATAAACCGACACTGGATCTTTTTTATCATTTTCTGAATAGGGGCGATAACCGGTCCCTCCAAAAACATAATCGGTGGAGATGTGTACCAGGAAAAGGTTGTACCGGGCAGCAATTTTTGCTAAGTTACCGGGCGCTTTGGCATTGATCAGGTAGGCCATTGATTCCTCTTTTTCGGCTTTATCAACAGCGGTATAGGCAGCACAATTAATAATTGCATCTGGTTTTTCCTTCAATACCATGGAGTCAATTGCAATTTCGTCCGTAATATCCAATTCGCCCACGTCGGTAAACAGAAAATCGAAACCGGGGTATTCCGGAGCAAGGAGTTTCAATTCACTCCCCAATTGTCCGTTTGAACCTGTAACCAGAATCTTCATGCGATAAAACTTAAGATTATATGATGGATTTAAAATAATCAATGGTCTTTAGCAATCCCTCTTCAAGCATAATTTTAGGTTCCCATTGAAGCTCTTTTTTTGCCAAGGTGATATCGGGTTGCCGTTGTGTGGGGTCGTCGGACGGCAAGGGCATGAAGACGATCTTTGAGTTGGAGCCGGTAAGTTGAATTATTTTCAATGCCAGTTCATGAATGGTAAATTCATTCGGGTTTCCGATGTTAACCGGGCCGGTGAATGTTTCGCGGGAATTCATCAGCCGGATCATACCGTCGATCAGATCGTCAACATAGCAAAAGCTCCGTGATTGCGAACCATCGCCATAGAGTGTAATATCATTGCCTTTCAACGCCTGGACGATAAAGTTTGAAACCACCCTTCCGTCGTTGGGGTGCATGCGGGGGCCATAGGTGTTGAATATCCGCATGATTTTGATCCTGACATTGTTTTGTTGGTGATAATTGATAAAAAGGGTTTCGGCGATTCTCTTTCCTTCATCATAACACGATCTGATCCCGATTGGATTTACATGTCCCCAATACGATTCTACCTGAGGATGGACTTCCGGATCGCCATAAACTTCACTGGTAGATGCCTGAAGGATCCGTGCTTTGATCCTTTTGGCCAAACCGAGCATATTGATGGCCCCCATAACGGAAGTTTTTACCGTTTTAATTGCATTGTACTGGTAGTGGATGGGAGAGGCCGGGCATGCCAGGTTATATATTTCATCAACTTCAATAAAGAAAGGCATCGTTACATCGTGGCGCACCAACTCAAAATAGGGATTGGCGAGCAGATGCACCACGTTTTTTTTCTGTCCTGTAAAGTAATTATCCAGACAGACAACTTCGTGTCCCTGGACAAGCAATTGTTCGCATAGGTGTGAACCCAGGAACCCTGCGCCTCCGGTAACTAAAACTTTTTTCTTTATCATGGTCTTTGGATCAAACGTACAAAATAAAAAACCCAACAGTCGGATTAGGGCTGTTAGGTTTTATTGAAAGCCCTTCATCCATTATCTTGAAGTATCTACCCCGATACAGTAATAAGAGAAGCCTTTCCTTTTCATTTCAGCAATTTCATAAATATTGCGTCCGTCGAAAACAACCTGTTCTTTTAAAAGTTTCCGGATTAGATTGAAGTTCGGGAATTTAAATTCAGGCCATTCGGTGATGATCATCAGGCAATCGGCATCGATAAGTGCATCGTACTGGTCGGGGGCATAGTACAAGGAATCCCCCAGAATTCGTTTGGCCTCTTCCATGGCAACCGGATCATAGGCTTTAACTTTGATACCCGATTCAAGCAGTTTTTTAATAACAATCAGGGATGGGGCTTCACGCATATCGTCGGTTTGCGGTTTAAAGGATAATCCCCAGATCGCGACTGTTTTTCCCGAAATTTCTCCGTTAAAATGCTTTTTAAACTTATTGAAGAGTACGGATTTCTGATCGTCGTTCACCTCTTCCACAGCTTTCAATACACGTAAGCTGTAGTCATATTCTTCGGCAGTGTGGATCAAGGCTTTAACATCTTTTGGAAAACAGGAACCTCCGTATCCGACACCGGGATAGATAAACTTATTCCCGATCCGGGAATCAGAACCTATTCCTTTTCTAACCATATTTATATCAGCGCCAACTATTTCACAAAGGTTGGCAATATCATTCATGAAACTGATTTTGGTAGCCAGCATTGAATTTGCAGCGTATTTTGTCATTTCAGCCGATGTAATGTCCATAAAAATAATCGGATGGCCATTCAGGGTAAAAGGTTTATACAGGGCTTTCATAAGTTCTTCGGCCCTGGGGGAGTTACATCCGACAACAATCCGGTCGGGTTTTAAAAAATCATCAATGGCAGCTCCTTCTTTCAAAAATTCAGGATTGGAGGCCACATCAAATTCGATGTTAAGGCCACGCTTATCAAGTTCATCCTGGACTGCTTTTTTAACTTTTATTGCTGTACCCACAGGGACCGTACTTTTTGTGACGATCAGCAAATAGTCGTTCATATATTTACCACAATCCCGGGCGACACTGAGAACATATTGAAGGTCAGCGCTTCCGTCTTCATCGGGTGGCGTCCCGACAGCGCTGAAAATGACTTCACAGTCTTCAAGCGCTTCCGCGATGTTGGTTGTGAATTTCAACCTTTCTTTTTTTGTGTTCCGGTGAACCATTTCTTCAAGGCCTGGCTCGTAAATCGGGATAATCCCTTCTTTAAGGTTTTCAATTTTTTTCTTGTCAATGTCAACACAAACGACATCAATACCAACTTCGGCGAAGCAGGTACCGGTCACTAAGCCGACATACCCGGATCCTACGATAGCAACTTTCATAATGGGTTTTAGTTTTGAGAAGATGAATTTTGGACAAATATAATAATTAAAAATTCTGTTTTGATATCTGATTTGAATACTTTTTACAAAACTTTTTAATGATTCAGCATGAATTCCGGGGTTGTTTATAAATTCAGTTTTGTTTGAATCGATTTCACATCTTGTTGTAATTGCTTCATGGTCTCCACAAGATGATAATTTTCGGCGGAGCTGTTTTCAGGGATACTGGAACTTATATAATGTATGAATTGCCATATTTCCCGGATATCGTTTACCATTAATTCAAATGGAGTATAGAGGGGGTTCAGTGAATGTAGTACCAGTTTGCCCTCAGAATGAATCCTGTTTTCAACGACTTTGAAAATTATGCCCTCATCGGATGTAAGGATAATACAGGCTTCTTTATCGCGCAGGGTTGTCCAATCCCGGATAAAAACACCCGTTACCCAATCTCCATTTTGAATGGGCAGCATCGAGTCGCCACTGATCTGGAAGGTGCGATATTTTTTCTCTTTCGACAAAAAAGGCAATCGAAAAGCCGGCAGTACCCGGATGTACTCCGGATCGGCAAATCCACTGGTATAACCGGCTTTCGCTTTTTCCGACACAAGCTCTATGTTTTCCTCATTATCATTGCCAATGGTGGTTGCCAGTATCCTGAGGCTGGAACCTTTCAGATAAACATCAAAGCCCCGTTCTATCTGACGTAGCTGACTCTCTGAAAGTTTCTGTAAATCGACCTTGATCAGGGTGTCGATGGCAATGTTAAAATAATCGGAGAACTGTATCAGCATTTCTAATCCGGGATGCGCAACATTGTTTTCGTATCCGCTGAGGGTTGACCGTTTCATATTCAGGGTGGTCGCCACATCATCCTGCGTACGCCCACGGCGTTTGCGCATGAATTTTATATTGCTGCTAAAAAACATGTTAAAAAAATTTGGTGTGTGCAAATATAATGATTATATTGTAATCGGAAAAATGATTAGAAAAATGGCAAAAAAAATAGCGAAATAGTGAGGTAGCGAGGTGGCGAGGTAGCGAGGTAGCGAAATTGGACATCAGAAAAATTAAATGCGATTGTTGGCAAAAAATAAAATAAAATAAAATAAAATAAAACAGATGTATTACTTTTTGGTATGAAGTGCGATTAAGCGAGTAAAAATAGCCAGATGAAAAGGTATGATATCAATGAGTTTAATCAGGTAATGAGAGCAAGAACACGAAAGTTCGCTATTAAAGTTTTTAAAATTTCAGGTATGATAAAGTTGAATGAACTTAGCAGAATTCCAGTTAAGCAATTGATCAGGAGTGCGTCGTCTGTTGCCGCAAATTATTATTCTGCGACCAGGGGGCGTTCAGAGGCGGAGTATTATTCAAAAATATGCATTGTGGTTGAAGAAAACGATGAGGTAATGTTTTGGCTTGATTTTCTCATGGAAGTGGGTGTTCTGAATACCACACAAGGGAATGATTTGCTTGCTGAAGCAGACGAACTCCTGAGAATCTTCTCGAGTATAAAGAAAAAACTAAAACTCAAGAAATCTTCTTCTAACTAACCAAATTTCTCGCTATTTCGCTATTTCGCTATTTCGCTATTTCGCTATTTCGCTATTTCGCTACCTCGCTACCTATGATAACCTCCCGCAACATACTCCATTTCGATCTGGATACTTTTTTCGTCTCCGTCGAACGCCTTATCCGTCCTGAATTGATTGGAAAGCCTGTGATTATTGGCGGCTCCTCCGACCGCGGGGTGGTAGCCAGTTGCAGCTATGAGGCGCGGAAGTTCGGCGTTCATTCGGCCATGCCGATGAAGATGGCACGGATCCTTTGCCGTGATGCCATCCAGGTACGGGGCGATATGGAGCTTTATTCGAAATATTCGCATATGGTCACGGATATCATTGCCGAAAAGTCGCCGGTATACGAAAAGGCCTCAATAGATGAGCATTATATCGATATCACAGGGATGGACCGTTTTTTTGGTTTACAGAAATGGGCCAGTGAGTTGCGTCAGTCCATTATAAAAAATACCGGTTTACCGATTTCTTTCGGATTGTCGATAAATAAAACCGTATCCAAGATTGCAACCGGTGAAGCCAAGCCCAACGGGGAGTTACAGGTACCTGAAGATGCCGTAAAGCCCTTTCTGTCGCCGCTCTCCATTCGCAAAATCCCGGGAATAGGAGAGAAAACCTATCCTTTATTACGATCAATGGGGGTTTCTACCATCGAAACATTGAGCCGGATACCGGTAGAGATGATGGAACGGGTCATGGGTAAAAACGGCATTTTGCTCTGGGAAAAGGCCAATGGCATTGATTTTACACCGGTACGGCCATACTCGGAGAGCAGGTCGGTCAGCGCTGAAACCACATTTGATCAGGATAGCATCGACATCGTACGGATGAAAGAAATTCTTGTAAAAATAGTCGAAAAGATAGCTTTTGAACTCCGCGATCAGCAGAAGCTCACCTCTTGTGTTACAGTAAAAATCCGGTACTCGAATTTCGATACCCATACCTTGCAGAAGCACCTCCCATACACTGCCTTTGATCACCAGCTTATTCCGGTAGTCAAAGAGTTGTTCAACCGCCTTTATCAACGTCGTATGCTGATCCGCCTCATTGGCGTGCGCTTCAGCAACCTGGTCTCCGGTAATCCGCAACTCAATATGTTCGAGGATGGCGCCGGTATGATAAACCTCTATCAGGCGCTCGACAGGATTCGCCGTAAATACGGTCAGAAAGCAGTTGTGAGGGGAGTGGCAATGACCGGATAATTTCCAGGCCGTTTTTAAAATCCGTTTAGTTTCATAGTTACCGTTGGGATGAGCAATACAAAGCCCAGTATGATCAAAATCAACATGAAAGGAATAACCCATTTTAACCATTTGTCGTATGGGATACGGGCAACTCCGAGCACACCCATCAGCACTCCTGAAGTGGGGGTGATCATGTTGGTGAAACCATCCCCAAACTGGAAAGCCATCACCGTTGCCTGTCTTGAAATCCCAATCAGGTCAGAGAATTGCGACATTATTGGCATGGTGAGCGCCGCTTTGGCGGAGCCTGAAGGCATGATCAGGTTGATTCCGGTCTGGATGACATACATGATGCTGATGGCCGCATAATTGCCCATATCGCTCATGGAACTTGCTACATAGTATAGCAATGTGTCAATAACCTGTCCGTTTTTCAGGATGATGATGATGCCCCCTGCCAGGCCAACAATGATACCGGCTGAAAGGATATCCCTTGCGCCGTCTAAAAAGTACCTTGTTATGTCATTCAGACTGTAGTTCATCGCCAGACCGGAAGCGATGCCCATGACAAAAAAGAGGGTTGCAATTTCCATTACATACCATTGATAACCCATAACCCCGACAATTAAAAAGGCGATGGTAAAAAAGAGCAGGTTAAGGATGAAAAAATGTACCGATTTCTGCAATACCAACAGGCCTGAAACCAAATAGAGCCCTGTGAGGATGGGTATGATCGGGATAATCGTGTTGGAAAGCCCGACCTTTAAATTTGTCAACGGATGGAAAATGGAAAAAAGAACCAAAACAGCGCCAATTGCTCCATAAACGAACCAGGCAACGCGGGGCGTATGGTATTCAACGGTCTCTTCATTTCGACTGTTATGTTCCCTCCAATGGCCATCTTCTTCATAAACACAGGAGGATTTTGGGTTTTTTCTCACTTTTTTTGCATACCAGAGTACATATGCGATACCGGTGAAGGTAATGATGACCCAACAGAATAACCGGTATTCGATCCCCGAAAACAGGGGTAACTTTGATAATCCCTGTGCAATTCCGATGGTAAAGGGGTTAAGCAGCGCCCCTGCAAACCCAAGGTGGGCGCCCACATAACACATGCATACTCCGGTAATTGAATCGTAACCCATCCGGATCGCCAGGGGAATAAAAATGATTGTAAAGGCGATGGTCTCTTCACTCATTCCGAAAACTGCGCCGAAAATGCTGAATATCAACATTATCAACACTATAATAATGTTGTCGACACCCAGGTAATGCATAACCCGGTTATTACCGATTTTTTTGGTAAAGCGCAGGAAAGAATAAATACCGATGTCGATGGATTTGGTCTGGTTCATGATCCAGAAAGCGCCCCCGATTAAAAGAATAAACACAATGATGTCGGCCTTATCGACAAATCCGTCGAAAATGGCTGAAAAAATTTGCCATGTTTGTGGAGAGTTCCCGATGTAATGGAAGCTGTTACTTTTTATTACTTCCCGGTCAATCCCGTTAACATGGATGGTTTCGCGGTCGAAAGCGCCACCAGGGATGATCCATGTAAGGATACCTGCAAAAACCACGATAAAGAAAACAATCACGTAGGTGTGGGGGATCTTGATTTTTTTTGACATGGTCGATTGGCGGGGTTAAGTGGATAATTTATGAGAAATGGCTCCTTTTCATGCATTATCTGAATAACGGATGTTTAAGATATCCATGGATTCATGGGTGGTTTGTATAATCCGGCCTTTTTTCCTTTATTTAAAAAATCAAAATTAAACTTTCATGGGATATTTCCAAAACCCATCCGGCATCGGACAGGATTTTTTTTTCTATAAATACAGAATTATTAGGTTAAATTTTATTTTGAATGTATTATCTTTGTTTTATCAGAAGTCAAACCCAAAATTATATCCCATGAAAAAACTTTTACTTTTTATTGCTGCCATGATGCTTTTTTTAGCAGAAGGCTTTTCCCAGGCGTCTTTTAATACAGGCGCATTAGAGGTAAGGATTAACCAATATGGAAAAATAATAATTACAGCCCCCAACGGACTGGACCAGATGTGGCGCACTTCTATTTTAGTCGGAAGTTCCCCGACAGCAGTATTTGACTATCAAAATGATGCCGAGGAATATGAACCTACGGTTTTGGTGCCCGACCCTGCAATCAGCGATTTTGAAATCTATGGCGCTTATGACAACTCCTATTCAGGCGACCCTCCCGATGTAATTGTTAGACTTAGTGCCTATGGATGGACGAATGGTGGTTATATCATCGTCAAATTCAATATTGAAAATAGTGGAACGCTTACAATCAATGCTTTGGCTGGCCTTGACATCATTCCTTTTATTGATGAGGAGGACGGGTATGACAGTGTTTCCTACAACAGTGCAGCAAGAGTGATCAGGATTCACCGTGGAAACCAGACCAATACAGGGATAAAATTGCTTTCAGCATCTCTGTCATCTCTCTATTCTTTTGAATATTATGAAGATTATTATGTGGATTCCGATTATTGGACATGGATGAATTACGGATCAATACAACCCCAATACCCCTCCAATTCGTCTGCCGGATCAGTCAGTATTACTTCACAAAACGCCGTTTCCCTTGCACCAGGGGCTTCCTTTAACGTATTTTATGCATTTGCTCTTGGTACCAATGAGCAGACCATGTTATCCAATATTGCCGCAGCGGAGCAAAAGTATTACATCATTACTTCTGTTGATGACAAAGAAACTTTTGCAAATGAATTGAACCTTGATCAAAACCATCCAAATCCATTCAATAACGCAACGACGATCACATATCAGTTACCGGACAATGGTTTTGCCAATTTACAGGTATTTGACCTGATTGGTAACAGGGTAGCCACCCTGGTAGATTCAAAACAAACACGGGGATCCCACACCATTGATTTCAGTGCAGCGGATTTATCCAGTGGGATATACTATTATACACTCCGGTTTAATGATCAGGTCAGGTCGGGCAAGATGATCATCAACAAATAATCATCTTGCTCTTTTTCTGAGGTGTTTTTAAAGGGTGATGCGCTACGTGTCACCCTTTATAATTTAATCCATACTGCGGTCATGGCATGCGGGCTGATTCCTGTCAGCCAGTCTTCGGGATTTGAACCATCGAGGTTGGCGCGGATAATTTTCCCGTCAAGGGCAGCGTTGGAGATTTTATAACTCCAGAAGAGTTTGTTCCGTTTGTTATCTAAAGTGATACCCCAGGTGGCTTTGGTTCCGTAATCGCCGATCCTGGTGAGGCTGGAGCCATCCGTGTTGCACATGAAAACGCCATTTTCGGGGGCAACAGTCCCTTCTGATCCATAGAGGACCAAATAGGCTTTGTTGTTCCTGAAATCCATTTCCAGGGCGGTCCCATCAACATCGGGGATCAGTTCGGCGAGTCCTGTGCCATCGAAATTGACCACCCAATAGCCGCCGGTATAATCGGTTTTATCATTGACGAAGTAAATTTTATCGGTGGCCGGGTCATATTGCATGTCGATGGGGTATTCCGGACGGCCGCTGCCAAAATCAATGTGGATTTCGGGGTTGCTCCCATCCAGGTTGGCTTTGTAGATGCCACCAGTACGGCCCCAGTAAATTTTATCATTGAGTACAAAGATGGCTTGTGCATCTCCGACGATTTCCTGTCCGGGAATGGTGGCATCCAGGATTTTTCGCGGGTTTTTCCCATCGGCCTCGTACATATAAATGGCTTCATTCGAATAATCGGTAATATATACCTTTTTATGGGCAGTATCGGCAGCAATTCCATAGGGCCTTGATAGATCGGCCGGGATGAAATCCTGAATCAATGGCGGGTTATCATCGAGGATGACCATATGGCCATTGCCGGGGGTGCCCCGGGAGGTATAGTACAACACCTGGGTGAGCCCAGCAAGGGGATCTTTGACATTTACAACAAGGGTTTTGACAATTTGATTGTAATAAACTGAATTTACAGCGGTACAGGTAAGTTTGACGTTGTACAGCCCGGGAATTGTAAAAGTGGTCGTCGGGTTGGCATCTACGGAGGTCATACCGTTCCCGAAATCCCATAAATATCCGGTAGCATTTAAGGATATGTTGGTAAAAGTCGCTTCACAGGGCGCATACCCCTGGTTGTTGACAATATAGGTGAAATTGGCCACGGTACTTGGAACCGGGGTTCCCATGTCTTTCTTTTTACATCCTGTTCCCAATGAGAGGATGGATACAAAAGCGATAAGATATATCAGATTTCTTTTCATAGTTTTTTTCATTAACAAAGGTGTAAAACGATCAATAACCAAGGTTTTGGGTCATCAGTGTGTTGGTTTGTAATTCGCTGAGCGGAATTGGGAAAAGGGTGTATTTTTCATCGATCCCGAGAAGGGTAGTCGCTCTTTTTGTCCTGACAAGGTCAGACCACCGCTGGCTTTCAAAAGCAAATTCATGGCGGCGTTCATTTTCTATTGCCAGCTTTAGTTCAGCATAGGTGGTTGCTGTAGTCGGGATTAGTCCTGACCGTAACCGCAGTGTATTGACATCGTTTCGGATATCTTCAATATTTCCATTGGTGTAAGCCATGGCTTCGGCGCGGATCATATACATTTCGGCTAAACGCAGTACATATACCCGGTCGGTCCCGGAGGTGTAGTCCTTGTATTTGATGCCATAGGGCAGGTTGTTTGCGTCAAAGGTGATGGAAGCGTCGAATCTTACCGTATCGGTAGCACGGAAGCTTTCGACAAAGGCAGCGGTGGGCGAAACCTCATACCGGCCGGTAAGGCTCACCGGAAAGAAATACTGGGCCAGGCGGTTGTAATTCTGGGCATCAAATATTACTTCGAAAATCGATTCGGTGGTATTGCCATTGAACAGGTCACCATAGGCAGGGGCCAGGATAAACCCCCCGTTATTAATTACTTCATCTGCTTTGTTCTTAGCCAGGGTTGCAATGGCCGGATCGTTTGTGTAATGGAATTGTGTCAGATAGACCCTTGCCAACAAGGCCGTAGCGCTGAATGCGCTTGCCCGGCCCAGCGACCTTGAGGCAGGGAGTATTTTTTCAGCTTCCAGAAGATCCGCAACAATCTGGCCGTAAACATCTGCAACTGAGTTACGTGCCTGGTTGATGTGGCTCAGATCGAGCGTAGGCTGCGTTTTGATGGGTACACCCCCGAAGTAACACAGCAGGTTGAAATGCGACAGGGCACGGAGAAAGAGCCCGTCGCCGGTGTACATGTTGCGTTCAGCAGTCGTCATTTCAATGTCGCCGATGCGCACAAGCACATTGTTAACCCGGTTGATACATTCGTAATTGGATGACCATATCCCGTCAATGATGGCATTGTCGGATGCGATCAGGTTTTCGCCGATTTGCTGGTAATCGCGGGTAGTTCCGGTCCATGCGAGATTATCGGCCGCGAGGTCTTCAACGATGACCCGGTTCCGCGCGTAATTTCCAACGTCATGCAGTGAATAATAGGCTCCGGTGATGGCCTTGTCAACCCCTGATTTATCGTTGATGGCTTGTTCTGCTGAGATGGATGCGGTGGGTTGCACATCCAGCAGCTTTTTGCAGGAGACCGATACCAGTGCGGCAACAATCAATATTGGGAATAACTTTTTCATTTTTTCTTAGGATTAAAGGTTAAAAAACAAGGCTTAAACCAACCAGGAAAGTACGCGATTGAGGATAGGTGAAGAAGTCGGTACCGATGATGATATTGCTGGAACCACCATAATAGTTCACTTCGGGGTCCATACCAAAATAATTGGTGAAAGTAAAGAGGTTTTGGACTGTGGCATATAATTTGGCCGACTTCATCCCGACCTTTTTTATCCAATCTTTTTTAAAGTTATAGCTCAGGGTAACGTTTTTTATCCTCAGGAACGAACCATCTTCAATAAACCGCGAAGATTTATAGGAATCTCCAACCTTAGGAAATTGAGTGATATCGCCGGGCTTTTTCCAGCGGTCGTTCATCCGTGTTGTCTGGTTATCTTCGCCGGTACCGGATTCAAGGTAGATAAGGGTCCCATTGAAGATCTCGTTTCCATATACTGCCTGAAGAAAAATGGAGAGTTCAAAGCCTTTGTAGCTGATCACATTGGTAAACCCGGCGGTGAAATCGGGGTTGGGATCGCCGGTTTTAATACGGTCGGCAGAGGTAATAATGCCGTCGCCGTTGATATCTTCATAAACCAGGTTACCGGTTGTCGGGTCAACGCCTAAACAATTAAGACCATAGAAAATTCCGATTGGCTGACCAACTTCAACACGGTTTCCGCCACGGCCCATGTCATCGATCGGTTGATCTTCGTAAAGGCTGAGTACCTTATTGCGGTTCATCGCGAAATTGAGGGCTGAAGTCCAGGTAAATGCCCGATCGATGTTTACTGTATTTAAAACAACTTCAAGTCCCTTGTTCTCAAGTTGTCCGATGTTGGAGGAGATGGAGTAAAAACCGGATGAAGCAGGTATTGGCCTTTCCAGAAGAAGATCTTTGGTGTGATTGTAATAGAGGTCGAAGTTAAGGGTAATCCTGTTTTTAAACAGCGCCAGGTCGAAACCCAGTCCGTATTGTGTAGTGGATTCCCATTTCAGATCGGGATTGGGTAACTGGGTAGGGGCAATCCCCGATCCTCCGCCATAATTGTATCCGGCGCCGTACAACCCCAGGGAGGCGAAATCTCCAATTCCGTCATTCCCGGTAAGGCCGTAAATGACTCTGATTTTCAGCTCGTTAATCCATTTTATTTTTTTCATGAAGGGTTCTTCCGACATGCGCCATGCAAAGGAACCTGCAGGGAAATACCCGTATTTGTTATTGGAGCCGAATTTTGAGGAACCATCGGCCCGGGCAGTAATGGTGAAAATGTATTTGTATTTATAGTTGTATTTGAATTGTCCGAAGTATGAATTCATGACCCGGTTGAGCGCTGATGCGGAGGCAGCGCGGATGGTCCCGGCCGAAGTCAGATACTGGAGATCGTCGTTGGGGAAATTGATCCCTTCGATATAGGTCGACCGGTTGGCATATTTTTCGAAACTGTGGCCGATTAAAACATCGATATTGTGTTTTTCCTTGAATTCATTGATATACTGGAGTACGTTATTGGTAGTAAGGTTGCTTGCATAATTGGTGCCTTCAATGCCCAGGCCGTTATATTTTTTGCCCTGACGGGTGGTGGTGGGATCGTAACTGTGTTCCCTGAGATTGTATATATCGATCCCGAATTTGGAGGTGAAGGTAAACCCATCCAGAAATTTATATTCAACATAGGCATTCCCCCCGGTACGGTTGGTATAGGCATAGTTGATGGAATTTTTTGCTATGGCGACCGGGTTTGCATAAAACATCGATTCATCATAGGCGCCGGTCGAGTCATAAACCGGATAAATGGCTGGTATTGACATAGCGTTGGGCAAAGGGCCGTTCAGGGTTGCATCGCCTTCTACCCGTGCGTTTTTGGAGTATGTGATGCCCACGCCGCCCCCAATGGTCAGGTTGGGGAGAATTTTATAATCCGAATTGATACGCCCACTGTACCGCTGATAGGATGTCCCCAACACAACCCCGCCCTGGTCATAATAGTTTCCGGAGATAAAAAGTCTGTATTTATCGTTTCCGCTGCTGACAGAAAGTTCCGTATTTGCCGTGGGAGCGGTCACTAAGATTTCACCCATCCAGTCGGTATTGATGCCCTGGACATTGGTCCCCTTGTAAGAATTCCAATCCGATGCGCTCATCATCGGGATGATCCTTTCTTTTGGTAAAGTTTGCCATCCATAACTGAGGTTCAGCGATACATCCGTCTTACCCCGGCTTCCCCTTTTGGTGGTGATGAGGATGACCCCGTTCGAAGCACGTGCTCCATACATGGAAGTAGCAGAGGCATCTTTTAATATGGTCATGGTCTCGATATCGTTGGGGTTGATGTCGGTCATGGCATTGAGTTCCTGGCCACTCATGCCAACTTGTGAATACTCCCCTGTAATTGCCGGAATTCCGTCGATGACAATCAGGGGTTGGTTGCTGGCATTGATGGAGCTCCCCCCCCGGAGTTTGATCATATTTTGCCCACCGGGGGTTCCCGATTGGGTACTGACCGTCAGGCCGGCGGTTTGACCTTGCAGTACCCCATCGATGGTCCGTACGGGCATATTGTTAATCTCATCTTCATTCAACAGTTCTATTGAACCTGAGATCAACTTTTTACTTGTGGAGCTGTAACCGACCACAACCAATTCGCCCAATGCAATGTCCTGGTCACTCATTTTAACATGGATCACTTTTCGGTTGTTTACCGGTATCTCCTGTGTCTGCATGCCGACAAAGGAATAAATCAATACCCCGTTGGCTGGCGCCTGGATTGAATACTTTCCTCTGATATCGGTGGTCGTTCCTTGTGTGGTACCCTTGATCAGTACCGTAACGCCCGGAAGCGGTGAATTATCATCTGCAGAGATGATTGTCCCGCTGATGGAAATATCCTGCGCCATCAGCGCCTGGATGCAAAGGAAAAAAAATACTAAGAAAAGGTAAGGTTTTTTCATAGGATTATGATTTGGTTTATTTGGGTCATTTCAATGGGTCAATATCGACGTGTACAGGAATAATATCCAGCCGGAGCCGGGTTATGGTGTAACGGCTGTTATCCGGTTTCTGCCCGTCATAAAATCCTCTGCTCAAAGGGGTTTTGGAAATGGTGACCATAAACCCTGTATCCTTATTAAAAAAGCTGATATCGGAAACAGCATCACATGCTGAGTTATCGATCAGACGGGTGGTTATCAGATCACGGAAACAGGTACAATGGCCTGATAATATCCCCGATTGGCCGGGGTTCGGTATTTTGAAACGTTCGTTTCCCTGGATCGGTTTTTTCCCGAAAGCAGGTGTTGTGTTACCGGTTTCGATATCGTACGAATCGCCCTCCACAAGATAACTGACCGAGAGGTTTTCGATTTTGGGCCGCTCCTGAATATGGGAAATCCGCGCATCGGTTGCATTGAGGAGGGTTACTCCCGATGCCCCGGCCACGGTTATCGTCTTTTTTCCGCTGTGATAGATCACCGCTGTGTTTTCGTCAATTCCGAAACCCAGGGCTACTTGAGGATTTGCAATGAGTAATGCGAGGGAGAGCCTCCCAATTCTGGACCTGGCTTCAAAATGCTGATCGACAATTCCGGCGGGGAAAAATCCCAGTCCATGGGTCAACCATACCCCCAAACTGTCGGGAAAATCGTCTCCCGTGTAGTTTGTTATTGCTCCGTGAAGCAGTGCGCCCATACTGCTTCCCCCTCCGATCATGGTTTCACTCATAATGGCTGCCCCGGCGCTTGATCCACCGATAAGGCCGCCGGAGCGGTAAACATCCCACACGGCTTCCAGAACAGGAGTTTTACTTCCATCGGGCCGGAGCAGGGTTTTCATGGTACGGCTTTGATCGCCCCCGGTAAACCATATCGCAGAACACGACCTTACAATTCCTGTTAGCCGGATATCGTTGCCATTGTTACGCCATGCCGATTCGTCAACATCTTTTGTACTATCATCATCCACCATGGCAATTTCGATCAAATGAATATTATCGGGATGAACCCCATAGGAGCGCAATATATTACGGAAACTCATGAACGACTGCACCGATACGCCACTGGCTGAGGGGATAACGGCAAAGGTGGCTTTATCGGCCCCACCGGCAAGAGCAATCATTTGCCCGTAAACACTTTTGTTATCATGCTCCAGACCCCCTCCGACAATAACCAGGGAACCCTGCGTATTTTTCTGGCTGATGGAAGCGAAAGGGAGGAGAATGGTAAAAAAAACAGAAAAGAAGTGCAATTTCATTCTTCCGAAAGTTGAGGTTTATTCTTTTACAAATTTTTCAATGACCCAAACAGGGTTTTGTCCGTTCTTAACTTTGATTAGGTATAGCCCCGGTGAAAGCGCTGAGATATCAATCATTTCATTTTGATTATGGGAGGTGCCATCCATCACAATATCGCCGGTCAGGTTTATGATTTCCCAGTCATATCCACTAAGATGCCAGGTCAATGTCAGTTCATTATGAACCGGGTTTGGTGATATCAGCACAGGCTTCGCAATATCCCTGGCGTCAATGCTGGTCGATTGAGCATTCCCCATCAGATACGGAGTGGTATAATCGATCAGTGAAAGTTTTAAATGTTCAAACCCGGCAATCATGCGGGGCAATGAACTGGTACTGCCTGTTGCGGTGTGGGTTGAAAATCCGGCTAAGGTTCCGGCATTGGCAATAACCATTACAGGGGCAATTCCATAACCAGTGAGGGTGGTCTTGCCTGCAACCGGGGTGAATTTCATGTAATTATGGTTGGTGAGCCAGATGCCATACTTCAGGGTATCCCTGGCCATCGCATAAGGGACAGCAGTGGCCGTATTTTCAAAGATGTCGCTGTTCAAATAGGTATCGGGCATCAACACCGTGTGCCGGAGCAGGGATAGCCCTTTGTCGAAAGTCAGTTCAGCATAATAGGAAGCATACTCGGTCAGATAATTGCCTACAACGGTTTTACCGGCAAGACGCGCATCATCACCAACAAAGGCTAATATCATGTTGTCGTTTTTTATTCTTTTTTGAAGCAATTTTCCGTTTGGGGTCGACATAAATGAGGAAAACGTCTGAAACCAATTCTTCAGAAAAAGTATTTTTGTGGCATCAATTATATTATTTGCGAGATTGGCGTCGTTACCATTTTCAAGGTTTAGGATGAAGATGTTTACATGCGCTGCGCCTAATTCCAGCAGCTTTGTTCTATACGAGGCTGCAAGGTTTTCATTACCGGTTAAAACAATTATCCCTGTTGATGGTGATCCTGTATTGTTCACCAGGTCGTTAAGCATCGGCAGGTTGTCGACAAGTGGATTGCTGCCGCTTGCCAGGACAGTATAGTTCCCGGTTTCTTCGAGACCAGAGGTGTTGATCTGACGATTCAGACTGGAATACCCGGCCTGACCGGTTGTGAAGTCATAGGTACATCCGTGCAGCAGTTGTATGATATTAACCGTGTCGGCTAATAATTTGACGCCGTTGAGTGTGTAGTTTGCGCCAGCCTGATAAATATTGGCGCATCCGGTTCCGTAAACGGTGCCGAGGCCTTGTTCATCCACGGTCATGCAGGTCATATCATCCATTCCAAGGCCGGTGATGTTAATTCCCTGGTTCAGGCTGTAATTGGCCATGAAACCAACCAGTCGGCCAAACCGGCCCCGTTCGGCAAAGTGGGTATCGAAAATAAAACCAGGGACAAAATCCATGAAATCATTGGCAAGCGTCACATAATAATTGTTCGGGTTTTCTATGCATTCGTATGGATAAACAGTACCGTTTTCAGCAGTAAAAACAACGGAAGAGAGGATGTGCATCCCTGCCGAAGTGCCACCGATAACCCCTCCGTGGGCGTAAACATAGTGGACGGCATCCTGAAGTTTTGTGTTGCGGTAAAGGTCATAGTACTCGTATTGGTCGCCCCCCCTGAAAAAAATCACATCATAACCGATAAGCGTATCGTAGGTAGCCTGGCTGTCGGCGCTGTCATGACTGTTTATGGCGAATTCCCTGGCCCGTGTGGCGCCGCACCGTTCCATAAAATAGGAGGCCAGACTTCCGGTTGATGTGCCGACAATGGCTACCTCTTTGCCTCCTCCTGCCCAGGTATAGGCTGGAGTGCTCCATCCTGAGACCCCGTTCTTTTCCGACCCGCCGCCAACGATCAGTAAACGCCCCGTTTGCGCAGATGAACTGAATATGCCTGAAGAGAACAACAGGAGCAGCAGGATGTGCAGCCAATCCGATACAGCGTTGGTGTGGATTTTTGTCATCGAAAGGGTTAATTCAATAAATATTGAAACGAAAGTAAAAAATATAAAGGTACAAAAATCAATCACTTTACTTTTTTTACCAACTTTGGGAAATGAAAAAAAATTATGCTGACACTATTTAAAAACGGACACTTGTATGCTCCACAGGATCTTGGAATTAAAGATATCCTAACAGGCGGTAAATCCATCCTGGCAATTGCCGATTCTCTTGAGCCGCCTTCAGGGATTTTAAAGGAAACGTTTGATTGTACCGGGATGATGATTGTGCCGGGACTTATCGATTCTCATGTCCATATAACCGGAGGTGGTGGCGAAGGGGGCCCGGCCACGCGGATGCCGGAGCTCCAGATTGCCATGATGCTCGATGGGGGCGTTACAACCGTAATCGGTTGTTTGGGCACCGACGGGATCACCCGTACGGTTGAGAGTGTACTGATGAAGGTAAAATCGCTCAGGGAGCAGGGTGTTTCAGCCTGGATGTACACAGGAGCCTATCAGGTCCCGTCGCCAACCATTACAGGCGACATTGCAAAAGATATCGCATTGTTTGAAGAGATCATCGGGGTTGGTGAGGTGGCTATCTCCGACCACCGGTCTTCGATTCCTTCAGTTGCTGAACTGGCGCGGATTACAGCTCATGCCCGTGTTGCCGGGATGATCGGAGGAAAGGCGGGGATCGTTAATATTCACATGGGGGATGCCAAAGATCCTTTCAGGCCGCTCCACGATGTTGTTGCAGGCACCATGATGGGTTACAAGCAGTTCATTCCCACCCATTGCAACAGGAACCCTTATATCTTTGAAGATGCCAAAGAATATGGGAAAAAGGGTTACCTGGATATTACGACCAGCTCTTATCCTTATGACCCGGATTGTGAGATAAAACCTTCAAAAGCTTTGAAACAGCTTCTTGCCGCAGGGGTGCCCATTGTCCATATTACCTTCACCTCCGATGGATGTGGTTCGCTACCTATGTTCGATACCGATGGAAAGCTGGTGAAAATTGATATGGGGCTTCCCGATTCAATAATCAGGGAGATCAAAGAATCGGTGATGGATGAGCAAATTCCCCTGGAAACCGCGCTGAAAGTGGCTACCGCAAACCCGGCTGATATCCTGAAACTGAAAGGAAAAGGCTATATCAGCGAAGGTTTTGATGCGGACCTGCTTGTGCTTGACGAAAATTTCAATATTGTGCACATGATGGCCCTTGGGAAGATCATGAAGCGGTGAGCGTTTAGATAAATTACGATTTACGATTTACGATATACGATTTACGATATACGATTTACGATATACGATATACGATTTACGATATACGATTTACGATATACGATTTACGATATACGATTTACGATTGAAAATCATGAAATGTTATGTACAGATACTTTCTTTTTTTTGTATTTTTATGGTATTCAGGGTTAAGGCTCCAGGCACAAACACCTGCCAGTCCTGTTCCGGCTCCTGTAAGGCATGATTTTGAAGGCATCCTGTCATTTCTCTCCTCCAACTGGATGGAGGGAAGGGAAGCAGGCGCCCGCGGTGGGTTTATGGCCGCCGATTACATCGCATCCATGATGCAAGTAAACGGTTTACAGCCATACGGCGATGAAGGCAATGCATCTGTACCGGCTTTTGCCCCGAAGGGAAACAGGAGCTTTTTCCAAAATTTTAATGTAATCCGCCATCATGTTGAAAAATCCTTATTGTCAGTTATCCAACAATCCGCGGAAGGAGAAAATTCCATTCTTCTTTCACCCGGCACCGATTATCGGGTCGACCCGATACCGTTTTCCAGGGAAGCCTGTGCACCGCTGATTTTTGCCGGCTATGGCATTGAAGCGCCCGGTAATGGCTACAACGATTACGCTGATCTGGATGTCAGAAACTGCATTGTTGTTGTACTGGATGGATTTCCCGGTCATACAGACACCACTTCTCGGGCATGGAAAAAACTGGGTACAAACTTTGGGACTGAATTCGCATCTTCTTCCAGTAAACTCCGGGTTGCTGAAAGACACGGTGCATCCGCGTTGGTCGTGATACATTGTGCTGACAGTGACAATCAGTACCAACCACTTCTCGTTAACAGGGATGTGGTTAACATCGCAATGAATAAATCCAAACCAACAGAACCCGAATACGATACTCCCGGGTATAATCTGCCAGGCGACACCGCGACGACGACCATACCCTACTTCATGACTGGAGCAGAAGCTTCCCGGCTTATTGCCACATTTAT
>DYSO01000045.1 GCA_020718225.1 Draconibacterium orientale
TCCCTTTCACAAAGCGCCGGGAGAATCATCTTCACTGAATCGGATTAAACAGTTACAGGGAATAAGACAAAATTGATTGTTGTTAATCTTCATGTAACGGTCAGCATTGTTTCAGCACATCAAAATAAGATTTAGCCTATATCGTAAATCGTAAATCGTAAATCGTAAATCGTAAATCATTGAAAAAATTTATCTTTGTTCTGATAATCATTTCCCGATGGACAGACTGACCTATTTTATTTTTCGGTTTTTTGTATTTCTTTTCCGAATTATTCCCTTCGGAGTGTTATATGCATTTTCCGACCTGGTTTTTTATCTTGTTTATTATGTTGCAGGATACCGTAAGAAAGTGGTTTTTAATAATTTAAAAAATTCATTTCCCGAAAAGGACGATGCATGGATAACGAAAACTGCGAAGGGGTTTTACCATCATTTTGCCGATATGCTGATTGAGAGCCTTAAGGCTTTTACCATGAAAGATAAAGCCATCGTGGAGCGATATAAGTTCAACGATGTCGCCTTTCTGGATGCATTGTACCGGAAAGGGAAAAATGTACTGTGTGTTGCCGGCCATTATGGAAACTGGGAGTGGGGCGGAATTGCCACCGGGCCTCAGGTGCTGCATAAACCGGTGGGTTTTTATAAGCCGTTGTCCAATAAATATGTGGATGGCTATGTTCAGCATACCCGCGTTCAGGGCAGGGCAGTGTTGGCATCCATTGCCAGTACCGCCGAAACTTTTTCAACCGGCTGGGGCGAACCAGCCATCTATTATATGGTAGCCGATCAAAGTCCGTCGAGCAAACGACTGGCCTTCTGGGTCAATTTTCTCAACCAGGAAACCGCTGCCTTGCATGGACCGGAAAAATATGCCAGGTTGTACAACATGCCGGTTGTTTTTGCCCATGCAACCAAAGTCAAACGGGGTTACTATACCGTCGATTTCAGGATGCTTGAACCCGAACCTGAAAATACAGGGCCCGGCGAAATCACGGCGCGGTATATGCAGATGCTCGAATCGGTAATAAAAGCCGATCCCCAATACTATCTTTGGTCGCACCGCCGCTGGAAACTCAAACCGTAATATCGCGCTCCCGCTCTTTTTTGCTTTTTTGGATCTGGCTCCACCGTTTTCTGGCAGCCTGCCTTCTCCAGTATTTTCCCCACCGGATATTGGTCCATAGTCGCTCGTGAAGGTAGTACAATACCAGTTTCGAGATGATATCCACCGATGTAATCAGCGACACTGCCGCTAAAACGTCGCCAAAGGCCGACTGCGTCGCTTGTGTGAAAATCGTAAAACTGATGATAAAGGTTGCCCCCGATGCCACCAGCCGCCAACTGATGGCTTTTAAAATGCTCCTGGTCGGGGTGTCCTTGTCAACTATCTTGTAATTATTTTTCGATGGCATAGCTCCCGGTTTCAGATGTTATTGTTCATGGAATCAGCCTGATGGAAGCACATTGTGCTTCCGTTATACTCCGATCAAGGCTGCATTCAACTGCATAAAGGTACAAAAAACAGGAGTGCCGGAAAATTTTTGGTTCTCCTTGGCTAAATCTTATTTCGATGTGCCGAAATAATGCTGACCGGTTCATCATCCCCCCAGCCCCCTTTTCCTTTTTTACCCCATCCCCCCTCCCCCTTCCCCAAAAAGGGAAGGGGGAGGGTTTTGCCAATAATTCATAACGCTGTTAATCATGGTGTTAGATTGACATCTACAGGAGTAATTCGGGTGCGGGTAATTTTTTGTTGTAAATATTCTGGCGATGTTTTCATTGTTATACTAACTTTATGGTAAAATTCATATTTTTATCAGCGATGAAAAAAATATTCAGGTTTTGGCTCATGGTATTGTTGTTCTTTGCGATTTCCCCTTATGGTTATCCACAAAAGGCGATTGAAGCACAAAGCGGTAATTACAGTTTCACCATTCTCCGCGAAGTTAAACCTCCCATCCTCAGCATCGTGGAGGGATCGGTGCGTTTTGCCGATCCTGGCGGGAACAACATCATCGATGCAGGTGAAACATGCCGTTTGATGTTTGTTGTTGAAAACAGCGGATTGGGCGATGCCGAAGGGCTTACACTAACGGTCGCCGCATCCGGGGCCACCCGGGGAATTGCTGTTGACCCTGTCCGAAACCTCGACGTCATTAAAGTTGGAAAAAAGCTGGAAATTGAAATACCGGTTACTGCCAACCTTGAAACCATCGATGGCACGGTTTACCTCACCTTTAAAATCGACGAGCCCAATGGTTTTGGCTCCGATGCGCAGACAATGGAGGTCAAAACCCTGAAATTTGTTTCGCCCATGGTCGAAGTTGTGGATTATAATGTGACGGGAGGCAGGGGCGGCAACCTGGTTAAAAAGATCCCTTTTGATCTTCAGGTGTTGGTCCAGAATACCGAGTATGGCAAGGCCGAAGAGGTCACTGTGAACCTGATGCCGCCCCCGAACGTGCTGATCCTGTCGGGAAACGCATCGGTTTCAATACCTGCATTCAAGCCGGGCGAAACACAGGATATTATATATAGCCTGATTGTAAACGATATGTTCACCGGCACCGACATCCCTTTTACCCTAAAATATCAGAAAAACACCGGAAATTCTCCAAAGACCGCGATCTCTCCCTGGCCCTGAACCAGGCAATGGCCGCCTCGAAAATCGTGGTGGATGGGAACCAGTCTCAGGTGGTGGTGCCCCCGATTGAAAAAGCATCCCTTGTCGCCCCGGTCGATAAAAATATTCCGGAAAATGCAACGATACACCCCGAACGTTATGCACTGATTATTGGCAACGAGGACTACAGTTCGAGGCAACCGGGATTGTCGAAGGAGGTGAATGTTGACTTTGCCGAAAACGATGCCCGTGTCTTCCGTGAATATGCCATCAAAACATTGGGCGTGCCCGAAAAACAAACACGTTTACTGATCAATGCCACAAGCGCTGAGATCAAAAGGGGGCTGAACTGGATCAGCGACCTGGCCCGGCTGGAAGCGGGAAATGCAGAATTGCTGTTTTACTATTCCGGCCACGGGCTTCCCGATGAAACAACCCGCGAACCCTACCTTGTTCCGGTCGATGTGGCAGGTCTGGCCATCCATGAAGGGATCAGGCTGAACGATGTTTATCTGAAATTAACAGAGAACCCGGCCCGCAGGGGAACCGTGTTCAACGACGCCTGTTTCAGCGGGGGTGCCCGGAACCAGCCGTTACTGACTATGAAAGCGGCAAAGATTAAACCTAAAACAGAGGAACTCAAAGGAAATATCGTCGTATTTACATCCAGTTCCGGCGATGAATCTTCAGGGGTTGACCGTGAAAAACAGCATGGCTATTTCACCTGGGCCCTGCTTCAGAAATTTCAGCAAACCAAGGGTGATATCACCTACAAAGAGATGGGCGATTACCTGATTAAAAATGTGGCCCGTGAAACAACCCTTGTAAGCAAACCCCAAACCCCACAGGCGCTCTTTAGCCCCGATGTTCAGTCAACCTGGGAATCCTGGATTTTTAAATAAAAAAAAATGGCACGGCAGATAATATGGATCCTGTTTTTTCTCCTCCCTTTGGGGGCATCTGCACAACAGATTTTAAACGTGGCGGCCCGGCAGCAGGACAAGAAACTCCTGATTGCTTACGACCTCGTGGGAAGCAGTGGCTGCGGGCCATTCACGGTGGCCCTTTGGGTGAGCGAAGACGGAGGAAAAACCTGGACCGGGCCGGCAAATGCCGTGACCGGCGATGCAGGGCCAGCCATTACAGCAGGAAATTCCAAACAGATAACCTGGGATGTCCTCTCCGAGCCGGGGCGCGAACGGCTTCAGGGAACCCGGATCGCCTCTAAAATCAAAGCAACCTGTTCTGCATCCTCCCTTTCCCCCGCTAACGCGGTGACCGGAAAACCCTGCCCGGGCATGCCCGCCATTACCGACACCCGCGACGGACAGGTTTATCCCACGGTACAGATCGGAAAACAATGCTGGTTGCAAAAGAACATGAACTACAAAACAGGCAATAGCTGGTGCTATAATAACGATCATTCCAATTGCGATACCTATGGCAGGCTATACGACTGGAAAAGTGCGCTTAATGCTTGCCCCCCGGGCTGGCGGCTGCCCACCGATGGGGAGTGGACTACGCTTATAACCTATCTTGGAGGGGAATCAATAGCCGGTGGAAAAATGAAGGAAGCCGGGACTGCCCATTGGAAATCTCCCAATACAGGAGCCACCAACAGCAGTGGGTTCACTGCTCTTCCGGGCGGCTACCGGTACAGCAATGGCGATTTCAACTATCTGACGAGCAACGCCCTCTTCTGGTCGTCTACGGAGAGCTCCTCGACTTACGCGTGGTACCGGAAACTCTACTACGATAACGAGATTGTGCTCAGGTACAACTACCACGAGACAAATGGTTTTTCCTGCCGGTGCCTCCAGGATTGATCATTTTATTATTTTACAGGGTAGCCTTGTGCGGGGGCGGATTTGTGTTCGCTGTTTGGAAAACCACTCACCACTCACTATTCTCTATTCACCATTCACTATTCACCATTCACCATTCACTATTCACCATTCACCATTCACTATTCACTATTCATAGCAGCCCCCCGTTTCTGTAAATGGCCAGTTGTGCATCGTAGAATTTGTTGATGGTGGCGCTTTTTTGGTTTCTGAGATTGGTTAAGCGGCCTGTTACAAAATCAACCTTGATCCGGTCTCCGTTCATCACTTCAAGCTGTTGGATGATTTCCGGGTTGTATGTGAGGATTGGGAGGGCGGCATTGATGGCATTGCGTTCATAGATAGCGCCATACGATTCGGCCAGGATACAACTTATTCCTAAGGAGAGGAAGCAATCAACGGCCTGTTGACGGGAGCTGCCGGCGCCGAAATTCTTTTGGGTAATCACAATGTCGCCCGGTTTTGCTTTTTTGGCAAAATCTTCAAATCCCTTGAGGTTATCAAACGTATATTGGCCCATCTCCCGGATATCGGTTATCGTCAGATACCGGTTGTGGAAAATCATATCGGTATCGATATCGTCTTTCGCAATAATCCATACGGCGCCTTCAACAACCGTTGATTTTTCGGCCTTTGCCTTTGTGTGTTGAGCGGTGGTTGATATATGTTGGCTGCCGGTTGCATGGAAAAGGGCTGGTTGGTCTGGAATCTGGCCGGGTGTGGTGATATATCCGGCAACGGCCGATGCAGCGACAACGGCGGGGGAAGCAAGATAAACAAAGCCTTTGCCCTGTTTGCCTTCAAAATTCCGGTTTCCGGTGCTGATGGTCACCTCTCCCGGACCATTTTGCCCGACCTGGCCGGCGGCACAACCGGCACAACCGGCGTTGGAAACCAGTACTCCGGCATCTTTAAAGATACGGATCAAACCTTCGTCCAGGGCCTGGTTCCAGATGGCATCGGTGGATGGCACAATCTTCAGTACAACGCCCGGCGCCACTTTATGTCCCTTCAAAACAGCGGCTGCAGCACGCAAATCCTCAATTCTTCCGTTGGTGCAACTGCCGATAAACCCCGAATCGATTTTTTTCTTCCTTACCAGGTCCACGGAGGTATCGTCGTGCGGGTGTCCGGGCTTGGCTACCATGTGCACGAACGTTTGAATATCAATGTCGAAGGTTTTCTCATAAACGGCGTCGGCGTTGGCGGTCACTGGTTTGTAATCGTTACCAGTCATCATCTTCAGCTCCTGTAGCAGGGCAGGGGAGGTGGGAAAGAGAACGATAATGGCCCCCATTTCGGTACCCATAGAGGCTATGGTGATCCGTTCGGAGAGGGTTAGCTTCTCGGCCTCTTCTCCATAGATTTCCACGGAATAGCCTAGCAGTTTGTTGGCTCCGAAGATGGCCAACAGGTTCAAAACGATATCCTTGGCTGAAATGTCGGCTGGTCTTTTCCCGGTAAGGTTAATTTTTACCGATGCCGGGACTTTGAACCAGACGGCCCCTTTGGCCCACGCTGCCGCAATATCCTGATCGCCCATCCCTTGTCCAAAAGAGGCTATGGCGCCCATGATGTTGGCATGCGAATCGGTCGAAATGAAGGTGCTCCCGGGCCATGCCAGGCCGTTGTCAATGGCCAGATGGGTCCCAATCCCGGCATCGACATCGTATACTTTGATGTTGTTTTCACGGGCATATTGGCGGCAATAGTGCTGATTGGCCGCATATTTCTGGTCGGATCCCCCGGGGTTGCAATCGAAGGTAAAAACGGTTTTTTGGGGATCATCGATTGTCAATCCGTTGTCGATCAGGTTTTTTACCACATTCGCGCCCCCGAAATCACGGGCAGCGCGGGTATCAATAATCACATCCACAATGTCGCCAGGCTTAACCGTTTTCTGGCCGGAGTGATTGGCTATAATTTGTTCAATGATGGTCATGGGATTTTGGTTAAGGGGTGAGGTTAGAGTTATGAGTTATGAGTTATGAGTTATGAGTTATTTTAGTCTTTCTCTGAATGGTTCGAAGGTCATAAAATCGGCATGGTGAACGATGTAAGCTTCTACGCTGCGTTTGATCATATTACCTTCACCGGCATGGGCTGCGATGATATGGCAAACTTCGGGAGGAACGCCGCATTGTTCGGCTAACGATACGCCCGAAAAGGGGTGACGGAGATACTTTCCATATATTCCCTGGACTGATTTACCCTCTTTCAGCTCATATTCGAGCAATTTACCGACATCGGCCAAAATAGCGCCGGCAATAAGTACATCCATGTTTACGGGGAGATCGGCGCCGAAAAATTCGTTCATCTTGTTTCCGGCATCGCTCGCCACATGGACCACACAACGTTTGTGGGCCATGAAAGAGACTTTCAGGTCGGGCCCGGCAAGCAGTGTGAAAGGGATTTTGTTGAGATCGTCGGGGGTAAGTACGCTTTTTGTGAGCGCAAGCTCCCATGTTTTTGCTGTTTTTTCTCGGAGCCCCGGATCCTGGATCCACATCAACTCCGGCCAAAGGGCCATTACTTCATTCGTCATAGTTATTTTTTTTTTTGATGAACAGATTAAGAGACTGTTTAAATTTTAACATACTATTCGTTTTTCTTTATTCATTTTTCACTGGCAATTATCCATTGTACTCTATTCATTGGGTTAACGACTAATGTAAAATGAAAAACGATGAGTGAAGATTGAATAATGAAAAGCTAATAGTTTTCAAGGAGTTACAAATTTCAAAATGTTTTTTAAACAGACCCTAAAAAATGAAAAAAGAAACGATGATTGGTTCAATATTTAAAATGTAAACAGAATGAACCAGTTCAACCTGTTTATTTTAGTTTTGCAATAATTGCCTCTGCCATTTCCCTGGTTGTAGCCGCCCCTTTGCTGAACACATCCGGTTTTCCGGGGAGTTTCATCATGTCGTAAGTCTTGACTTTACCCTCTTCCACAACGTCGGCAACTGCTTTCTGGATCTTTGCCGAGATTTCTGTTTCACCGATGTGGTCGAGCATCATACAGGCAGAAAGGACCATAGCGATCGGGTTGACGATGGATGGGTTGAACTCCGCATATTTAGGGGCCGATCCATGGGTGGGCTCAAATACGGCAATTTCGGGGCCGATATTGGCGCTGCATGCAAAGCCCAGTCCGCCGATCAGTCCGGCAAAACCATCAGAAACGATATCCCCGAACATATTTCCAGCAACAATCACCCGGTAGGTTTCAGGATTTTTGGTAAGCCACATCATTTGTGCATCGATGTTGGTATCCTGAACCCGGATCCCGGGAAATTCAGTTTTCGCCATCTCCTGGGCAACCTTCAACATCATTCCCGAAGTTTCGCGGATCACATTGGGTTTCTCGCAAACAGTCACAGTATCAAACCCTTTTGCTTTCGCATATTCAAAAGCAGCTTTCACAATCCGGGTGGTGTATTTTTTTGTAAAAATTCTTGTAGATACTGCCAGTTCCGGTCTGGGGCACCAGGCAAAATTATCCCTGAACTTCTTGTGGGTCATCAGGGCATCATAAACCAGGTCGGGAGGGTTGGTCCATTCGACCCCGCCATAAAGACCTTCGGTATTTTGCCTGAAAATCATCGTGTCAATGATCGGTTCTTCAACAACACCACCAAATCCGCGACGGATAAAATTCAACGGGTTCCCTTTGAAAGTTTTGCAGGGGCGCATACAAATGTCCAGATCGTACTTTTGGCGCATACTGACAATGGGACTGTAATAAACACAACCTTTACCTTTCAGGTCGGGTGAAAGTTCTGCTTCGGCTTTATCTTTGGGCTTTGATGTGATGGCCCCGAAGAGACCGATTTTGTGTTTTTCCAATAGTTTCTGTGTACGTTCGGGAAAGGGATCGCCTTCCTTACACCAAAATTCCCAGCCGATATCGGCATGGACATAATCCGCATTAAAACCTGCAGCCCCCAGCACCCTGACGGCTTCGTCTAAAACGACTTTTCCGATGCCATCTCCAGGCATCGTTACAATTGTTCTTTTTGCCATAAAATTTGTTTATTGGTGATTTTTTAGTTTATCTACAAAAGGGCATCAAAGATACAATTCAATCCGATATATCACCAAACACAGTGAATAATTTTTTAAATATTAGTTTCCCCTGCGATTCATTACTTTTGCAAAATCAATCAAACATCTATTTTTGAAAAGCCATCTCACAAATCCCATTTTCCCCCTCCTTTCACAGATTGCCGGTGAAATGAAAACGGAGGTTTATGTCATTGGGGGTTTTGTAAGGGATTTATTACTTGGTCGCGAAAATAAGCAGGATATTGATATCGTGGTTATTGGCAGCGGGATCGATTTTGCACATGCTGTTGCTGCCCGGATTGAGGGGGATGTGCCGGTGAAGTTTTTTAAAAGTTTTGGAACGGCCATGCTCCGGTTTCAGGGCATAAAGATTGAATTTGTCGGCGCCAGGAAAGAATCGTATCGCAGTAATTCACGCAAACCCATTGTTGAAAACGGAACCCTGGCCGACGATCAGGACCGTCGCGATTTTACAATCAATGCCATGGCCATTGACTTGACCCCCGGCCATTTCGGTACGTTGGTTGACCCCTTCCATGGGATTTCCGATCTCGAGAACCGCATCATCCGGACTCCCCTCAATCCCGATATTACTTTTTCTGACGATCCCCTTCGGATGATGCGCGCCATCCGGTTTGCAACCCGGCTGAACTTCGATATCGAACCGGCGACCTTCGGCGCCATTGCAAGAAATTCCGGTCGCATTTCCATTGTGTCAATGGAGCGCGTCACCGAGGAGCTGAACCTGATTATCCAGGCCGAAAAACCATCCATCGGGTTTAATATGCTCGACCAAACCGGTCTCCTGAAATTGATCTTTCCGCTATTTTGTGAATTGAAAGGCGTTGAAACCATCGACGGGAAAGGCCATAAGGATAATTTTTACCATACGCTCGAAGTTTTAGACAAAGTGGCTGCCAGATCGGATAACCTGTGGCTGAGATGGGCCGCCATCCTTCATGATATTGCAAAGCCCCAGACCAGAAAATTCGTTCCCGGTACCGGGTGGACTTTTCATGCCCATGAATTCAAAGGGGCAAAGATGGTACTTCCCATTTTCAGGGCGCTGAAACTCCCGTTAAATGAAAAAATGCGTTATGTCGAAAAATTGGTGCTGTTACACCTCCGCCCCATTGTTTTAGCCGAAGAGGTGGTTACCGATTCTGCAGTAAGACGGCTGCTTTTCGAGGCAGGAAACGATATCGACGATTTGATGACCCTGTGCAATGCTGATATTACTTCAAAAAATCCACAAAAAGTAAAACGGTTTATCGGAAACTTTGAAATTGTCCGTCAGAAATTAAAAGAGATCGAGGAAAAAGACCGCCTGCGTAACTGGCAACCTCCGATCAGTGGCGAATTGATCATGGATGTTTTCGGGATTCCACCTTCAAAACCGGTTGGTTTGATCAAAGATGCCATAACCGAGGCGATCCTGGAGGGGGAAATCCCCAATGATTATGACGCTGCCTATCAATTTATGCTGAAAGAAGGGGAAAAACAAGGTTTAACAAAGGTAAATTGATAAACCTTCTTAAGTTATTACCGGATGTTTTAATAATTTTATATTTTTGACCCGGATTAGAACTGAAGTAACAATGCTTATCTATCATTTTCGGATTACATCGGACGAACTGGAAGATTTCCTGCGGGAAATTGAAATTCAACCGAAACAGACATTTCTCGATTTTCATGCCATTATTCTCGAATCGGCAGAATTACTTCATTGCGACCATGCCTCTTTTTTTCTGACCGATAAAAAATATAAGAAAGATAAGGAAATCTCACTAAAAACCGATAAACGCCAGGTTCGTAAATACGATGAAGACCTCGATCAGGTAGTCACAGAAACCGTTACCCCACCCCTGATGCGTAATGCAAAACTGAACCAGTATATCGAAGACCCCCATCAAAAGATGATCTATGAGTTTATTGGCAGGGAGCACCACTCTTTTTTCATCGAACTTTTTAAAATCCTGAAATCGGATGGCATTCCTTCCTATCCCCGTTGTGTGAAGCGCATTGGCGAATTGCCAAAGCGGATCGAAACACCCGTTCCGCTCCCTTCAAAACCCATAACCCCTAAAATCGCGGTACCAAAAATCATCATTCCCCGGCCGGAAGAGGTGGCAAAACTCGACCATATTGTTGAAGATGAGTCGGAACTGGTTGCTATCGAAAGCCAGTTGGGCGCTATTTTAGAAGAGGAGGAGCCCGTTGCCATGGATATTCCTCCCCCTGTTGTGGATGACGATGACGGTTTCAGCTATGGACAAGAGCCGGAGGAGATGGAGCATATCGAAGATTACGACGATATCGAAAGCCTGGATAAACGATTCGACCGGTTCGACCAGGATGATGATTATTGAGATGCCCCGGCTGGTCGTTGTTTTGGGTCCTACAGCCATTGGGAAGACCGGGATAGCAATCCAACTGGCCCGTCACTTTCAAACAGAAATCCTCTCGGCCGATTCACGTCAGTTTTTCCGGGAGATGAAAATTGGCACTGCAGCTCCCTCCACGGAGGAGTTGAACGCAGCGCCCCATCATTTCATCGGCCATCTCAGCATCCATGACCCTTACAATGTATCACGCTTCGAAACCGATGCACTCAAAAAGCTGACAACGCTTTTTACCCGACATAACCTGGTTCTCCTCACCGGTGGATCGGGCTTATATATCAATGCTGTTTGCCATGGGATTGACCCGTTGCCCGATCCCGATCCGGAACTCCGCAAACAACTGAAAGACATGCTGCAAAACTCCGGAATTGGAGCGCTACAAAACCAACTTCAGAGCCTCGATCCGGATTATTTCCTGCAGATGGACCAAAATAATCCCGTCCGGTTGATCCGTGCCCTCGAAGTTACACTGGCAACCGGGATGCCTTATTCATCGTTGCGTACCCAAGTCCCCAAACCACGGCCATTTACAATAATAAAAATCGGACTCTATCTGCCCCGCCCTGTATTGAACGAAAGGATCGACCATCGGGTTGACCGGATGATGGAAGCAGGATTGCTCCGGGAAGCCGAATCACTTTATCCCCACCGGCATCTGAATGCATTAAATTCGGTGGGCTATAAAGAATTATTCGACTATTTTGAAGGGAAACATTCAATTGAAACAGCGGTCGAAAAAATAAAAACCAATACCCGCCGTTATGCCAAACGCCAAATGACCTGGTTCAGAAAAGACCCATCCATTGCCTGGTATACACCTGATCAACTTCCTGAAATATTATTAAATCTCATTTAACCCGTCCACCCGTCCACCTGTCCACCTGTCCAACCCGTCCAACCTGTCCAACCTGTTTTAACCTGTTTAACCTGTTTAACCTGTTTAACCTGTCCCCCTGTCACCGATGATACCCGGTCAATCCATCAACCGGTGTGTGTAAAATTTTTCCGATACCGATGCCTTCTTCATTGGCTGTTTCCGTAAGTATGTCGCGGTAATGGTAAGCGATGGAGCCGACAAACGAAACCGGTAATGATGTATGGCCGGGGTATTGTTTGATTTGAGCATTAAAAAAGGCAAGAAATGATCCTTTAACAAGTTGGTGAATAAAGGGGTTTTTTTGTCGTGGCGCCAGAAACAGACTGAAATTTGCCAGGAACCGGTTGGGATATGGTTTGTTATAAAGGGCATTCAGGATATCTTCGAGGGAGTAATGATATTGTTGGTCGAATTCGGCTTTCAGTTCCGGGGGCAATTGTTTCTTTAAATATTTCTCCATAAATATTTTTCCAAGATAGGAACCTGCCCCTTCATCTCCAAAGAGATAGCCAAGTGAGTCGACCCCTGAAAAAGTAGTTTCACCGTTGTAATAGCAGGAATTGCAACCCGTCCCTAAAATCCCGGCAATTCCTTTATCATGGCCGAACAAGGCACGGGCCGCTCCCAATATATCGTGATAAATACTGATTTCAGCTTTTTTGCAAAAGGGTTGGATGGCTTCCCGGATCATGCGGTTGTTGTTCACGGTAGAGCAACCTGCTCCATAAAAATGGACTTCAAGGATGGGGTCAACGGAAATATGGGGAAACAGTTCTGTCTGTAATATGGCCAAAACGGTTTCAGGATTGTGAAAATAAGGGTTTAATCCGGCGGATTGAAAGGTCTTCTTAACCAATCCGTTTTCCATTAAAATCCAAATGGTCTTGGTCGACCCACTATCGGCAATTAATTTCATCTATTTTAATTTTAAAAAAAACTGTCCAAACAAGTTAATCAAGTTAACCAGGTTAAACAGGTTGACCAAGTTAACCAAGTTAACCAGGTTAACCAGGTTAACCTGGCCAACCTGTTTTAACCTGTCACTTCACCAACGATGTCATCGGGTTCATGAGGTTTTTTGCTTCTTTGAGGTAAGCTTTCACAGTCCCAACGATGATTTTGGCTTCAATATACACCGGAATTCTATTACCATCATCTGTCACCCAGACAAGCACATCTTCATCTCCTTTAAAAATGGTGCCCTGGACCATTTTCGCGGCAAATTTCACGCAATTATATATCTTTCCGTCTGTATTTTCAACCTGTTCTTTGCCCAGGTACCGGATTGTAATATCATAGTATCCGTCATCGATAACGACTTTGACCTGTTTCCAGATATTTTGTTTCATACCGGAAAGATCGATGGAGCGGGTATAATAAATGGCTGAAAGCATATCGAAACTGCACGGTAATAATGGGACCGTATCTGTTCTTTGGGGATTGTTGTTGGTTTTGGTATTGGTTACGATGGTTTGGTCTGAATGGTTAAAATTCAGTGTGTTTAACAATGAGTAACCCCCTTCGTAGATATATCTCCGGAAATCAAGCGTCTGGAGGTTTCCCGGGTTTACCCAGGAATCATAGTAATCACGTACTTTAAACAGAAGGTCATAGGAAGGAAACGTCTTTCCGGAAGCCTTCAGATGAAATACATTTTTTCCTTTATACAACTCAGCGTTAACGGAAAAAGTAACCAAACCGGCATCAACCCAAACAGGGCCCCAGTTATATGAAACCGTGTATATCACCTTTTCCCCGTCACCAAAAACATGAGTCACAATGGGGCATTGACCCGCAAGAAAATTCGGGAATAAATAAAAAATTAAAAGTAAAACAACACTCCGGAGCATGAAAGAAATGAATTAGGAATTAGGAATTAGGAATTAGGAATTTCGAAATACAAATTACAATATTATGATGAATTTACATATGTCCAACCTGTCCAACCTGTCCAACCTGGTTAACCTGGTCAACCTGTCCAACCTGGTTAACCTGGCCAACCTGTCTAACCTGTCCAACTTGTTTTAACCCGTCTTTTTCCATAAAAAATAGACCGGGATACCAAGAATAACGATAATCAGGCCTGGCCAGGTATAATCGGGTTTAAAAATAAGCAGAATGATCATGATCAGGGTCGCGAGCAGGATGTATAATGCAGGGATGACGGGGTAACCGAAGGCTTTATAGGGCCGTTCCAGGGTTGGTTCTTTTTTTCTCAGGATAAATACACCGATAATGGTAAGAACATAAAAAATAAGAACAGCAAAAACCACATAATCGAGAAGTTGTCCATAAGTCCCCGAAAGGCACAAAAGACTGGCCCAGAGACACTGGATGGTAAGGCCTGCCGCCGGGACACCCCGTGAATTCAGGTGGCCTGCCCGGATAAAAAACAGTTTGTCTTTTGCCATTGCATAATAAACCCTGGCCCCGGAGAGGATCAGTCCGTTGTTACAACCAAAGGTTGAGATAACAATAAAAAGTGCCATAATAATTACAGCATAGTTTCCAAAAACCCCTGATAATACAGCGGTTCCGAGACGGTCATTCAGTGCGTACTGCATCCCCCGGTCCATCAGCGATTCTCCCATGGGTTCACCACGTAAGGGAAGCACAGTAATATAAACCATATTCGCAAGAAGATAGAGTGCGGTTACCAGAATGGTGCCTAAAGCAAGGCTTAAGGGTATGTTTTTTCGGGGATTAATTACTTCGCCGGCAGTAAAAGTGATGTTGTTCCAGGCATCGGACGAAAACAAGGTGCCAACCATGGCCATGCCTAACGCTGCAAGCAGGGAGAGTCCCGATATGGGGATATCTGTACCCCCGGGACCTTCCCGGACAGGTTCCCAGAAGATTTTTTCATTTAAACGGATGGCGCCGGAGTTGGTGGCAAAAAACAATCCGACAATGATAAACAAAACCAGCAGCAATACTTTTCCGGTTGTAAATGTATTCTGTACCTTCTTTCCCGAGCGGATCCCCCTTGAATTTATCCATGTCAGAAGGACCAAAGATAAAATAGCCACAATCTGGACCGGACCGAATTTAAAGAAACCTGCTTTGATCCAGATGACCTCTTCAGAAACCCACGGGAACAATACTCCCGAGAATTTGGCAAAAGCCATGGCAACTGCGGCAATGGTACCTGTCTGGATGACCAGAAAAAAGGTCCATCCATAGAGAAAACCGATGAGTGGGTTAAAGGCTTCCTTCAGATATACATACTGGCCCCCGGCTTTTGGATACATACCGGCCAGTTCGCCGTAACTGAGTGCAGCGCATATGGTAAGGAATCCGGCTAAAACCCAGGCGATCATAAGCCATCCGGGCGATCCGACCTGTCGTGCCACATCGGCGCTGACGATAAATATCCCTGATCCGATCATCGACCCGGCAACAATGGCCGTGGAGTCGAACAGGTTCAGACTTTTTTGAAAAGAGTGTTCAATAGTCATCGGAGAGACAGGTTAAACAGGTTGGACAGGTTTGACAGGTTTGACAGGTTAAACAGGTTAGACAGGTTGGACTTATCACTTATAACTCATAACTCATAACTCATAACTCATGTCGTAATTCACCAGTTGCCTGCAAGATATTGGTTTTTTTAATAACCGGAAAATGTTTTGTAAAAAAAGTTGGGCAAGATAAACGGGTTTGAGAAGGATTTTTGATTCATTGAATACGATTAATTGTACTTTTACGTGAAAAAAAACCGTTTGAACTTTACAGAATTAATGAAAATAATAAATGAACGCAAGGATGTGTTGCACGAAACACCGGAAACCTTTGCTGGGTTATCTGGTTATAGTTGGTGTCTTGACCCAACACAATGATGGTTGACCTGAAATAAAACATACCTCTAAAATTAATGACAACAAATTGTTAACTGCAATAACCCAAATAACCCATTTCAACCATGAAAAAACTCTTCATCATCATCCTGTTTACAGAATTTCTGTGTGGCGCCACTGTTGCACAGGACAATCCCTCCCCCAGATTTCATGAATTCGGGATCTTTTTTTCAAGCCTTGACAATTTCGGCCTTCGTTACAAATATGGAAATGAGAAGACCAGGCTCCGCCTCAGCCTCCTTTCAATGAATCTGTCATCCCTGGATAACAGCTCCGACAATAATTACTATAGTACAAATAAGACTACCGGATATGGCGCAGGTATCGGCATCGGATTTGACAACAGAATTTCTTTATACAAAAATTTTTCTTTACTGTTGGGAGCCGAACTGGGCGTGAGTTATAATTACAGTCATCAAACTTTGAAAATATCCAGTGATACCCTGATGTATGAAACAAAAAGTAAAATATTTTCACCAGCCATTTCCTTTCTATTCGGAATTAACTATGTTGTTAAGGATCATCTTGTCCTTGGTGCCGAGATCAATCCAACGCTGTCGTACAACATGCGAATTGAACAACGTTTGAATCCCACAGAATACAAGGATAAAGTAAACACAATCATGTTCAGCCTTTTAAACACCGGGGCTGGTTTATATATTGCCTATCGGTTTGGGAAATAACCCGGTTTCCCTCAGATTTTAGTCATCAGACAGCAAAAAATCGTTAACAAGAGTTATCTATTCGTGACCCAATCGTATTCCAATCGAAACTTTTCTGCCTCCTGACCACCATATTCATATTTCGGGAGATGAAATATTCACGGGAGTATTTTTAAGTTAATTATTATACAATAAGCATAAGTATTTGATTATTTTTGCATACAGGTACATTTGTATATACGACCAATCATGCATTACCTGTTTACGGAATATTCCCTTTTATTTCTCTCTACAGCGCTTGTTTCCTTCTTTACGGCGTTTTTATCGTGGCAGCGGCGTTCGGTGAACAGCGCCAACGAACTCACCCTGGTCATGATCGCATTGGGTTTATGGTCTTTTTTACTGATCTTTGAGGCGGCCGCTCCTACCGTGGAACAGAAGCTGATCTGGTCGGGTTTTTCCGGTATCTCCGCCCAAACGAACCTGATGGAGTATGATCATGGTTTTTTCTTTTGGATCGGCTACTTTGGTTACAACAACATCATTCTCCTGATTGCCACCATCCTTTTGTTCAGTTTTGTCATTCAGTATTCAAGACCTTTTAAGGCGCAGGGATTTACCATCATCATTGCGGGTTTGTGCCCCTGGAGCGCCAGCGTGATTTACTTAGCGGGAGCCAATCCGGTAGATGGACTCGATCTTGTTCCGGTGAGCATCATTCTGAGTGGGGTCCTGTTGGTGTTCTCAATCCTGTACCGGCGTTTTCTCGACCTGGCGCCCATTGCCCGCAAGAACCTCATGGAAACCTTACAGGATGGGATCATCGCACTCGACGTGCAAAACAGGATACAGGACATCAATGAAGCGGCCAGAACCTACCTGGGTTTTACCGATCTGCATATCATCGGGATGTCGGTCGGAAACACCACCGCCACTGTGATCCCATTGGGAAAACCGATTTGTTCTTCGCTTCCCGGGAGCGGGAGCAACACCCGGATGATCCTGACTGGCATACCTTTGGGGAGCAATGCCAGGATTCGGACGAAGTGGTATTAAGGAGCGGTCGACCAGAGCACTTTGACGAGTTCGGCAATGTCACCGGAAAGTTTCTGTACCTCGATGTGCGAAAAGCGCCGATCATGAACGACCTGGGGCAGATGATCGGGGTTGTCGGCAGCGCCCGCGACGTGACCCTTCAAAAGAGAAACGAGGGAGAATTATTGAAAAAGGACCGGCTCCTGGATGCCATTGCACAAGCAACGGCTTTCCTGGTCAAGGAAGATGATTTCAACGACAGCATCAACCTTTCTGGGGATTTGTCGGGTTCGATGATTGCAACAAGGAGCGGATATGGAGCCCCACCGAAGAGCGTATATTGTCGGCTGCCGCCAATACCATCGTGGCGGCTTTCCTGCGGAAAAAGAACCAGGATGCCCTCGTGGCGGCAAAGCTGAAAGCAGAGGAGAGTGACCGGCTGAAGTCGGCCTTCCTGGCCAACATGAGCCATGAAATCCGTACACCGATGAATGGCATTCCCGGGTTCATTTCACTGTTGCAGGAGCCGGATCTGACCGGAGAGGAAAAGGATCAGTACATCAGTATCGTCAAGAAAAGCGGTGACCGTTTGCTCAGTACCATCCATGACATCATCGATATTTCGAAAATCGAAGCAGGACAGATGACGGTAATCCGTTCCAGTGTCAATCTCAATGAAATTTCCGGCGCTTTATTCGCCTTTTTTCAGAAGGAAGCAGAACTCAAAGGACTTCAGTTCTCCATCGAGACGAAGCTCCCGGATGTTCATGCCATTGTAGAGACGGACCGGGACATGCTGAACTCCATCCTGACCAACCTTATTAAAAATGCTTTGAAATACACCCAAAAAGGCAGGATCGACCTTGGCTATGACCATCAAGATGGCCAGATTCATTTTTACGTAAAGGACACCGGAATCGGGATCCCTGCCGACAAAAGGGAGATCATTTTCGATCGTTTCGTTCAGGCTGATGTTTCGCACACACGGTATTATGAAGGATCGGGACTGGGGTTATCCATTTCAAAAGCTTACGTAGAGATGCTGGGAGGGGCAATCTGGTTTGAGAGCGAAGAAAATAAAGGCAGCGTTTTCCATTTCAGCATCCCATGCCCGGAACTTCATCAACGTGATGATTTACAACACACCGACCAGCCGGAGCCGGTAAGGATGGATCTCCGTCCGATGCGGATCCTGGTGGTTGAAGACGACCAGGTGAATTATGAGTTCATCCATGCCATCCTGAAAATGAAGGGTCACAAGATCCTGCACGCAGAAACGGGCGCTGCGGCCATTGGGTTTTGCAGGAAGGACCATGCCATCGATCTGGTTTTCATGGATATTAAAATGCCTGGTATGGATGGATTTGAGGCCACCAAGGAGATCAGGAAGTTCAATCCCGCCATCCCGATCATCGCCCTTACCGCCTTTGCCATGCAGGGAGATCCTGAAAAGGCGATCGAAGCAGGCTGTTCCGGATACCTGTCGAAACCCGTAAGAAAAGAAGACCTGCTCGCCTGTATCTCCGTACATGCATAACCCTGACAAACCACCGCTCCGGGATATCCGGGGCCATCCTGCAAAACCAATGCAATTAAAAGGTCACCTGGTTTTTGTTCAATTTCTCAGATAATATTTTCAATCCTGCGATTACCCCATTATTTTTTGGATCAGTTTTCAACCGGTACTTACAAATACTGGAGCAATGAACAAATTTCGCTTTGCCAGAATCGATTAACTTTTTGAATATTTATTATATAATACTCCCCGTCGGCGATGCCGGCGGGCAGCCTACTCGATCAGCAATAGTTTTTTATTATTCTTTCATCAGTATTCTTGTCTTACTAATGTATCGGCTTTCTGTGCAGAGAATATATGTGTTTGTTCTTCTTTCATTGTATTTCATTCACTTTTTTAAGTGCAAAAGAAGGTGCAAATCTTGAAATTAAATAGAGAATTTTTGCACCCCCAACTTTAATTTCTGATTTTTCTTTTTCAAGTCCATTTATCATTTCCGAAACAGCAACATCAGCACTTATTGCTATTTTAGGAGGGGTACCTTGATGCCACGGAGTATTCACGGCAGGAAACATAACCTCAATCACTTTGGTTTTTTCATCCTTTAGTCGAATTCTAAGGGTTTGTGTAAATGAATGTAGGGCAGATTTAGAAGAATTGTAGAATGGATAAATAACTCTCGGTGCATAAATTAGACCTGTTGTAATATTTATTATTGCCGACGAGTTATTTGCATTGATTGTTTTATAAAGAAGTTTTATCAATCGTATTGGTGCAATCAGGTTTGTCTGATATTCGTTTTCAGCAAGTTCCATTGCATTCTCATCGTTGATGAAGTCAATTTTATTGACAATTGCTGCATTATTAATAAGGATATTTAAATCTGGGTGGTTTTCCTTGATTCTTTTAGCAAAATCAATGCATTCCTGACTGTCAGAAAGGTCACATTGATAGGTTATTAGTTGTGGTATCAGTTTTTTTGCAGCTAGTAGCTTTTCATTCGATTTACCACAAATAATTACATTATTCCCTTTGTTTGTGAGCACTTTGGCTAATTCGAGTCCAATTCCTGAACTTCCACCTGTAATTAATACAGTACTGTTTTTGATTTTCATGATAACAATAATATTTAGTTAAACAATACTGCAAAACTAAGCTGTCAATTATTCGTGTGCATTGACCTAAGTCAAAAAACGATTTTTCTTCGGATTCGGCTCAATGTTTCCGGCTGGATGCCTAAATAGTGTCTGTAAGAAATCCTCAAACTTTCAGTAAATCAGAGGTTTATTG
>DYSO01000199.1 GCA_020718225.1 Draconibacterium orientale
AGAGCAGTCTATTCGATGAAGCCTTGCGTGACGCTGAAAAGCATAAAATACAATATTGGTAAACAGCTCCTCCAGTACCAGGTTAAGTTCCATGATGGTTTTAACCGGAATGTGCCAGGCCTCGCCCAACGATTCGAGTTGAATTACGAGTTTGTCAAGCTCTGAAAGTTGATTAACCAGTTTTAATGTCACATGTTGCATGCTTTCCGATTTTTCTTCTGCCTTATCTTTATATTGTAAAGCCAGGATGGTAATATCATCCGCTTGTTCGGTACCGGTTGAAAAACGCTTTAACTCAAAAATCAATGTTTCTGTCAGCTCCTTCGAACTTTTGTTGGCCAGTGATGCCAAAGATGTTGCAAGTTGTGCCTCTCCGAAGAAATCATTCGATTTATTCAAAGCATCGGTTATCCCATCGGTCGATAAAACCAGTACCTCCCTGGGATGAAAAGAGAACTTCCCGGCGCTGTATTTTTCTGTATCGAAAATACCAAGTGGTAAACCATTTCTGACTTTTAGCTGCCTCACCTGGCCATCAGCGCTCAGTATATATGGATAGTTGTGTCCGGCGTTACAGAACTCCATCTCTCCCGATTTTAAATCGACAATGCCGGCAAAAAAAGTCACAAACATCTGGTTTGGATTGTCCAGACAAAGTTCTTTATTAATACTTTGCATCACCTCCTCAATGGGTTTATTGGCAATCAGTTTGGCCCGGAGCAAGGTACGTGTCACCATCATAAATAACGATGCCGGAACCCCTTTTCCGGCAACATCCCCGATTGCAATACAGAGATGGTCGGGGTCGAGATAAAAAAAATCGTACAGGTCGCCCCCAACCGCTTTTGCCGGGTCAACGGTTGCAAAAAGGTCCCAATTGGTGGGAGTAATAAAACCCCGTGGTAACATACCCATCTGAATGGTATGGGCAACATTTAGTTCGCTTTCAATTTTTTCTTTGGCAATGGTGGTTTCCTGCAGGTTCTGAATATAATTTCTCAATTCATCCTGCATAACGGAAAATGCCTTGGTTAATTGGGCTATCTCATCGCGTGACCTGCGTACCGGGAGTTTTGCATTAAAATCACCCATGCCGATTTTCCGGGTAGCCTCTACCAGACGGCTTATCGGACGAGTCAGGCGTCTTGTTATCAACACGGTAGTGATCAGCAGGGCAAGAAGGCTGAAACCGAAGATCCACATCAGGTTCTTCAGGAATTGGAGCAGATCCCCAAGAAGTTCCTCCGCGGGAAAAAGAATACCAAAAGACCATCCTGTGGAGGCGACAGGGGCATAGGAGATAAAACTGGCATGACGTTTCGTCTCCAGTCCGTCCATGCTGGAAAATCCGGTCTGCCCCTCCATCATGCTTTTTATTGCCCGGATTGTTTCCGTCCCTTTCCCTTTTTGGGCAACATCAAGGATGTTTTTATTTACAAATCCAGGTTTCGGAAAGGTGATGATGGTCCCTTCGCGTGAAATTAAAAAACCATATCCGGAATTATAAACCTTGATACCATCGACAATATTCTGAAATGTTTCGAGGGAGATATCCATGGTTAAAACACCAATGAAAGAACGGTTGCCCCTGACGGTTTTGTATATTGGGACAGCGTATGTACACATCAAAGTATCACCGCCACCGGTATCAAAATAGGGTTCTGTCCAAACCGGTTTGTTAAGCAGCTTGGGCAGCCGGTACCAATCCTGTTTAAAATAGTCGTAATTTCTACCCCCTAACATTTTTTGGATAACTCCGTTTCGTTTCTCAAAGGTATAAGGGGCATACCAGTACATCTCCTTGTCGTAGGCATAGGGCTCAAATGCAAGGGCGCTCCCGAAAACAACTTCACTCTGTACCACAAAATCCCTGGCGATCCGAATGACATCCCCATAACTGACATTCGGGTTTTCCAGGGCATGTACCAGGGTTTGCGGGACCAATTCAACCGGTAACAGTGTATTTTCAAAACGCACGATGGTCTCCTGTGTGAGGATACTGGCATCTTTACGTGCCCCCTCTACCAGAAGTTTGATGGAATATCCGTAGCCGTAAAGAAAAGCGAAGAAAAAAATAATCAGGATGGCCGAAAGGAAGAACAAACTGTAACGAAATGCCAGTCCCCAGAATCGTAAATATTTCGGAAATTTAAAACGCAATGGCCAACCAGGATAAAAATTCAGGGTAAAGATATAAAAATTAAATACCAGCATCACTGAATTTAGATATTTTTGCAAATTGTACACCTTGTAAAATATTAAAAAAAATGAACAGCGACATTCAAAAATTACAGCCATCCCGTCTATGGCATTACTTTCAGGAGATATGCCAGGTTCCCCGTCCTTCGAAAAAAGAAGAAAAAATTGCTGCATATCTTACCGGATTTGCAAAAAAGCATCAACTTTCATATGAGGTGGATCCAACCGGTAATGTCATCATCCGAAAACCAGCCATGGCGGGCTACGAGAACCGCAAAGGGGTTATCCTGCAGTCGCACATGGATATGGTATGCGAAAAGAATTCAGGTACGGCCCATGATTTCGATAAAGACCCCATCCGTATGTGGATTGATGGTGAATGGGTAAAAGCACATGGGACCACGCTCGGCGCTGACGATGGAATCGGGATTGCTGCGACCCTCGCCATTCTTGAAGCAAACGACATCCCTCATGGACCGATTGAAGCGCTTTTCACCGTTGATGAAGAAACCGGTCTGACGGGTGCCTTTGGGTTGACCCCGGATGAATTAAAAGGCCGGATACTGATCAATCTCGATTCGGAAGACGAAGGGCAGTTATTTATTGGTTGTGCGGGCGGTAAAGATACGGTTGCTACCATGGCTCTTGAACTTGTTGCGGTACCTCCTGGGCATGTTGCATATAAAACGACACTGACCGGGCTGAAAGGGGGCCACTCCGGGGATGATATTAACAAGGGTTTGGGCAATGCCGTCAAGCTCATGAACCGTTTCCTGTGGAATGCACAGCACTCCTTTGAAATTGGAGTAAGTTCCTTCAATGCCGGTAACCTTCGCAATGCGATTGCCCGGGAAGCTTTTGCTTTGTTTACTGTTCCGTCCGAAAACGAGGCAGCCCTTTTAGATTATGTAAAAACCTTTTCACAGGAGATCCGGGATGAGTTAAAGGTTACCGAACCGGGTCATGTTTTTTCCATTGAACCTGCTGCCCTTCCGGAATGGATCCTCGACAGCGCCCTTCAGTCGGATCTCCTGGATGCGCTCTATGCCTGTCCTCATGGTGTTATCGCCATGTCGCGCGAAATTCCCGATTTCGTGGAAACTTCAACCAACCTGGCTTCGGTTCGTATGGATAATGGTAAAATCACCATTACGACCAGTCAACGCAGCAGTGTGGAATCCTCAAAAAAAGATGTTGCCGATATGGTTGCCTGCGTTTTTTATATCATCAATGCCGAGGTGGAACATTCGCAGGGTTATCCGGGGTGGAAACCCGATCCCAATTCGGAAATATTACATATTGCTGTTGACTCATACCGCCGTCTTTTTAACCAGGAGCCACAGGTTTTGGCAATTCATGCCGGATTGGAGTGTGGATTGGTAGGGGCCATTTATCCGGGGATGGATATGGTTTCATTCGGCCCGACCATCAAGGGGGCGCATTCCCCTGATGAACGGCTGCACATCGCCAGTACAGTAAAATTCTGGGAGCTCACACTGGAAATTCTGAAAAACATCTGAAACACTGTCGCGGCGCCACGACGGTAAATCAACATCACAGCATCGCCGCGACTGAGAAGATATACCGTCGCCACGACGGTAAAAATTTTCCTCCCCTCCCACAGGCCCTCCCTGGTAAATAATCAAACCTGCCTTCCGGCAGGCAGGAAGTCAATCCTGAAGGCACCGGCAAGAAAAACCGTACGTCTTGTCGTTGTTGGGCCTGTTCACATCCTCGTAATTGTAGTCGAGGTTCCGGCCCCACGCGTCTGTGGAGGAATTCTCCGTCGACGACCAGAAGTAGGCGTAGAGTGTCAGACTGTAGAAACTGCCACTGTAGCTCCGGTAGCCGCCTGGAAGAGCAGTGAATCCGCTGATGTTGGTGACGCCGCTATTGGGAGGTGCCCAGTGCGTGGTCCCGATTTCCTTCATCTTCCACCCAACATTTGTTCCACTCCAACTATCAGAACCACAATCAACAGTCTGATCAATAAATTGAGTTAGTATACACCATTCCCCATCAGTCGGGATATGCCAACCTTTTGGGCAAACCTTCAACGCCGTTTGCCAGTCGTAGAGCCTTCCATAAGTTGAACAATTTGAAGAATTGTTATCATAACACCAACTATTACACGTCTGGTAATTCATGTTTTTCTGCATCCAGCATT
>DYSO01000200.1 GCA_020718225.1 Draconibacterium orientale
TTGATTACCCGGATGCTGAGCGGGGAGTTTGATATAATTTTCTCAGCCAGTTTCAGCGTGTAGCTTTCAATCTCTTCGGCAGGTACAATATGATTGAGGATGCCTAATGTAAGCGCTTTTTCGGCCGGGATCGGTTCCGCCGTGAAAAACATCTCCTTGGCCGTATGGGCGCCAATGATATCGAGAAATTGTAATATTCCCGAGGTGTTGTAAGGGACACCGATCTTAGCCGGCGTAATGGCAAGGCTTGAGTCTTTTGTCCCAATCACCATATCACAAACAAATGCAATGTTGCATGCGCCACCCCAGATACTTCCTTCGGCCATGGCAATGACCGGCGCCGGAAAATCCATGATACTCCGGATTATTTTTTGCAGCGGATTGTCATACGCCAGGGGATCGCTCCCGTCGCGGGCAAGCTCTTCGATATTAAACACGGCCGACCATACCTTTGCCCCTTTATTGGCACGGATTATCACCACTCTTGCTTTGCGCAGGAGCATCTCATCCATGGCATCGATAAGGTTACATAACAATTCAAAACTCAATGCATTCCGTTTGGCGTCATGGTTCATCGTGATCCAGCCGATTTCATTTTTGTATTCGGTAATTACCAGGCTCATATTTCCGGTTTTAAGTGGATAATGTCTAACAAAAATAACAAATAACTACAGCACATCTGTTCATGGGAGTGTTTTTTTTCATTTTTAAAAACAATGAATATCAATTAGATAACAAGATTCTCCACTTTTATGGATTATTCAGGAAAAAATCCGTAACATTGTGTCTGAGAATACCATTAAAACAATCTTATCATGAAAACAATACAATTGCTGTTTTTCATCCAGTTTTTTATTGTCCTGGCAGGGCCAGGGTTGAAAGCCCAGGCTCCCGGACAATGCGAGTATGTGATGTTGCAGGCTTTTTACTGGGATTCCTATTCCGACAGCAAATGGACGGCCCTCGCCTCCAAAGCCGACGAAATTGCCCCTCTCTTTCGTTTTGTATGGCTTCCTCCCAGCGGAAACTGCCAGAGTTCGTTCAGCATGGGATATACCCCCATCTGGTGGTTCGACCAGAGCAGCGCCTTCGGGACTTCCGAAGAACTAAGTACCCTTATTTCGGAACTATCTTCCCGTGGGTCCAAGGTTATCGCCGACGTGGTAGTGAACCAACGCAGCGGGTCCACCAGTTGGACAGACTTCCCCACAGAGGTTTACAATGGGGTTACCTACGCCATGGGGCCTCCACAGATTTGCTGCACCGACGAAGTGGCCAATGAACCTGGCCAACCCGAGCCAACAGGGGCCCCCGACACGGGAGAGGATTTTAACGGCTCCCGCGACCTTGACCATCTGAGCGTGATTGTAAGGGACAACGTGAAAGGTTATATGCAGTTCCTGAAAAACGACATCGGATATGACGGATGGCGTTATGACATGGTGAAAGGTTACAGCCCCTCTTTTATCAACGAATACAACACGGCCGCAAACGCCTATTTTTCGGTCGGAGAATATTTCGATGGAAACTACGATCTTGTCAAAGAGTGGATCATGGGAACCAACTACGCTTCGACCGCCTTCGATTTTCCGGAGAAATTCGCTTTAAATTCGGCCATGTGGAGCGGTGGGATGAACCTTTCCAACCTGGTATGGATGATGAATGGCACCACTCCGCAACCGGCCGGGCTGATCCACCATACCGACACCAAACGTTATGCCGTGACATTTGTTGACAACCATGATACCTATGTAACCGGAAACCCCAATAAATTTTCCGGCAACATCCGGGCTGCATACGCATTCCTGATGGGGTCGCCCGGGATCCCCTGTGTGCTGCTTGCCCACTGGAACCAGTACAAGTCCGATATCTTCAATATGGTGGCCGCGCGCAGGGCCGTGAGGCTTCACAACGAAAGCCAGGTAACGGTCAACCAATATTCCAACAATCTGTATGTTTCGACTGCCACCGGACTGAACGGGACACTGATCGTTAAAATCGGCAGCGGAAGCTATACTCCGCCTTCAGAATATACGCTGGCGGCTTACGGTACCGACTATGCCATGTGGACCCACGCCACATCACCCGCTGGTCCCCTGCTGATGGCCGTCCCTTCCGGAGGGACCTATTACGCCGCACAAACCATCACGGCAACCGCTTCCCCCGGCGCTTCAATCTATTATACAACCAACAATACGCCCCCGAACAACAATTCTACTCTATATACATCGCCGATCTATGTCGCTACCACCCAGACGGTCCGTTTGATCGCTTACAATCCTTCTACTCAACTCTACTCGCAGGAAATTGCCAATACCTACACCATAGCCCCTATGCCAACTTCGATCATGGTCCGTTTTAAAGCACCGGTCGGCTGGACTGCCTGCAAAGTCTATTCATGGATCGGCACCACACCCTTGTGCGGCCCATGGCCGGGCGCCTCCATGACACTGGAAAACGATGGATATTACACCTATCATATTACAGGGTTCAGCAACCTGCCAGTCGGGGTGGTTTTCAATAATGGCGCAACCACCGGGAACCAGCAAACGGTTGACCTTTTCACGGCCACGGATAAATGCTGGGATGCAGGACCGCTCCTGGGAGGTAAATATACGGCCATCGAAGTAACTTGTCCAACCGTTGGCACAGAGGAAAAACCACAGACTGAATGGAGCATTTTCCCCAATCCGGCCCATGATGTTGTTCTGTTTAACTTGCCTGAAAGTTATCGCTTCCTGTCGGTCATCTCACCCCTGGGCATTGCTCCGGCGATCGCCCCGGATTATACTGCCAAAACCTGCCGGCTCGATATTTCAGGATTGTCATCAGGCGTTTATTTCATTACCCTCATAAACGATGCCGGGAAACGGCTTGCCCGTCCATTTGTGAAATATTGAGACCACCCGTTCAGGCAGGGTTGGCCACCGGTAGCCTCATGAAAGGCGAAAATATCCTGACCCCGGCATTTGCGATCACGGATTTGGCTTATGCGGCAAGGGAAGCGTTGGGATATCCGGGGAAACCATAGGTGTCGGCAGTGGGCGGCCCGGGCTCCCTGTGGCAACCATGGAACGGGCATCTCCGGCGATCAGACTATATGTATTATTGAGTAATTTTGGAAAATAAACCGATACGTTATGTTTAAAACAAATGAATACTTCAACGGCAACGTGAAATCGATTGCCTTCGATACCGTCGATGGACCGGCAACTTTGGGCGTAATGGCGCCTGGCGAATATGAATTCGGAACCTCAACCGTGGAATACATGACCGTAGTTTCCGGCATGATGGCCGTTCAGCTTCCCGGTGAGACTGAATGGAAAGAGTACAACCCATTCGACACCTTCGTTGTGGAAAAAGACCGTAAGTTCAGGCTCCGGATCGCTGCGGATGCGGCATACCTGTGCCTTTACCGGTAATTGTACCCGCAACCAGACAAACCGGGTCTTTGCGGAGCAAACCAATCTACGACCTGACCATTTGAGATTCGAACAGCAAGCTATTTTCTGCCGTTGAGAGTCCTGTAACAGTATTTAGTTCCGATGACGATGCCGCAACCTGGTACCTTGCGTTTCCCATCGATTCGCTCGAGTTCAACAGCGATCAGCAAGTTTGGTGCACAGCCTAAAGCAAATGTTGCAAACATGAATGCCAACCTGTGGCTTTCCAAATGCCCGGGCCGAAATGATATGTACGATACAGGGGGATGGGAAATGATCGCCTGGGAACTTACAAAAAGATTCGGGTTGAACGTGACGAAAACGACAATCGGAAAATTCTCCGGGAACGGATATAAGTTCCTCACGAAACGCTTTGACCGGATACCTGGCAGGAAAAAGATTCATTTTGCTTCAGCCATGAAATTGCTGGAATACCTTGACAGAACCAATTACAAAGATGGGCCAGCTATCATGAATTTGCAGCGTTCCTGATGAGACACGAATCGGATGTCAACCATTGTTTGGAGGGGATTTGGCATATCATCGGTTTCAAATATGCAACAAAACACAGATGACCATCTCGGAAATCATAGTTTTCTTCTGACAGACAGGGGTTGGGAACTTGTACCGGTTTTTGACACGAATCCCAATCTGGCAGGTAACCCATTGAGCAAAAAAGCTTTGTATTTATCACCTCTTTCATACAAAGAAATATCATGAGAACGCCAATCCAGTTCTTGGTGTTCCATGTGATGACTATAAAATATTTTCAACCCTGTATTGTAGTATTATAGTATTTATTATTACCTTTAAACCATTTATTTTCAGCCTGATACTGTTAGGCATTCACCTTAACAAATGATACTGCTTATCCACAATAAGCAAGTTAGTTTATAATATCTTT
>DYSO01000201.1 GCA_020718225.1 Draconibacterium orientale
TTATTAACATTAAATGCTGATATTCAATTAGTTAAAAAATTGTCATGTACTAAGTAATTTTTTCATATTGCCTATCTCCCAAACGCCTTGAATAACTGTCCTAAGAGGTTCAGTGCATCGGTCACCACCTTCTCATTCTCCACCGGGATTTTCAGGTAGGTTTTACCTGAAGCAGGGTCTTTGTCGACCAGCGAGGAAACCAGCTTTTGGGTGGCATCCGGAGAGGAAAAGGTCCGTGCAAGTCCGCTTAAAAAGCCAAGTCCGCCTGCGATGAGCGCCGCCGGATCGGGAGGTCCGGCGGATGTGCCGGGTTCGGGCACAACAGCTTCCGGTTCCGGTGCAGGAACATCATCATCTCCCGGAATTTCACCAACTTTTTCTGCTTCGATCTGAACCGGTACTTCCGCTGCTGATTCTCTGAATTGCAGTTCATCGGTTTCAGCCTCGATATCCGTTGGAATTTGTATATCGGCCGTAACATCTTCTGCGGAAGGAGCGGTAATTCCCTCAACGGTCTTCATGAATGCGCGAAACTTGTCTTCACCCATAAAGATCGAATCTTCACCGTCATTAAGGATCCCATCAAACAGAGAGCTTTTAAAATTCAACACGCCGATCATGCGGTGTTCAATGGTGCCGGAAGAGACAAAGTTGATGACCGAAACTTTATTTTTTTGTCCATAGCGGTGGACCCGCCCGATGCGTTGTTCGAGTACAGCCGGGTTCCAGGGGATATCGAGGTTGATGATCATCGATGCCGATTGAAGGTTCAGTCCGGTACTTCCGGCATCGGTTGATAAAAACACGCGGCAGGCGGGATCTCCATTGAAATGGTCGAACAGCTCCTTCCGGTTGCGGCTGGGCACATTGCCGTTCAGGTAGCGGTATCCGGTTCCCCGTTCATCAAGCTCGCGGGCGACCAGTCGCGTCATGCGTTCCCACTGGCTGAAAACGACCACCTTCTCTTCATTCCCGTCTAAATACTCTTCGAGGATGTTCATCAACTCCCCTATTTTGGTATCGTGCCGCGTTTGCTGGTCCAGGATGTAGGTGCTGTCGCACACCATCCGCATCAGATTGAGGTTGATCATCAAACGCTGGCGGTCCTTTTCATTTAAAAAGCCCATGTGTTTCCATTTGTTGACCAGCCTGGCCACGATATCTGCGAATCCTGTATGCAGATCCATCTGTTGTTCGGTCATGGAAACAAATAAGGTTTTATCCATCCGTTCGGGAAGTTGCGACATCACCTCCTTTTTGGTACGGCGGATCATGATATCCGAGAGTTTCCGGGTTATGTCATGTAAATGTTTATATCCCACCACACGCCCGGTTTCGTTTTTCACCTGGTAATGGTCGAGGAACTGATAGTATGGCCCTAATTTGAATGGATCAACGAACTGGATGATGGAATAGAGGTCTTCGAGTTTGTTTTCGAGCGGTGTCCCGGTAAGGACCAGCGCATAAGGGGAATGGATTTTTTTTACACTCTGCGCTATCTTTGTCTTCCAGTTTTTAATCCGCTGGGCCTCATCAAGGATCACCAGGTCGAATTCAACTAAATTGATCGATTGAAGATCGTTGCTCAGGGCATGATAGGATACGATTTTGTAAAAAGCGTCCGATTCGTATTGTGATCGTCGGATATGCGGAAGCCCTTCGATCACCTGCACCGTACCTGTAGTAAATCGTTGTATTTCAGACTGCCATTGGTATTTCAGTGAGGTCGGGCAGATAATGAGCACGCTCGAAATCCCGGTTTCTGTTTTCATGATCTCAGCCACCCCGATGGCCTGGATGGTTTTGCCCAATCCCATTTCGTCGGCGATCAGGCTTCGTCCGGCTTTCGCGGCAAACAGGATCCCTTTTTGCTGGTAAGGGAACAACTTTGTGGTAAGGATCCCTTCCAGTTTTTCACCCTCCGGATAACGTTCGTCGATCCATTGCATCCTGCGCTGCTTTTCCCGGGTTTCGAGAATAAACCCCAGGGCATCGTCATAACATCTGAAATCGGGATCGATGGCGCCGGCACGCATCCTGAACTGTTCAAAGTTCGCGAACCCGAAGGAGGTCAATGTCATCTCCTTATCGAAATATTCCCAGGCCATGTTTTTAAATTTCACTTCCGAGTCGGTCCCAATCCTGAGCTTGACCTTGCGCTCTTTCCCGTATTGCAGGTAAACCGAGCTGTATGGCGGCGTATAGCCCTTTTCCAGCATGGAGGCCAGCCGGGGCGTGGACCGAATTCTGAGCAAAACGGCCTCAATGTGCTTACAAGTCCCCAGATGGTTGGTTTTAAAATCAAGACAGGTGCAAAAATTCATCACCTGTTCATTGTTACGGATGGCAACTTTATAGGTATTTTTGGTTTCGGGATTATATACGGAATAGTCACTGAAAACCGTGTGTCCGTCAAGTTTTTTGATGGCAAAATCTTTCCCGGTCACAAACTGTTTCCGCAGGGCAATCTGCCAGGCCTCGAGAGAAAGATCGGTTGGTTTTCGGTGATAGGGAACGGCATCGGGGTTCTTTTCTGCTTTCTTTTTCGTTGCGATGGGTTTGGCTTTTGGTTTTTGCATGATGAAGGGATGTTTGATTTCGTGTAATTCATTGCAATATTCTGGTTGACTGGGAAAGGACAATATGGGTCTCTATATAGATGGGAAAACACGCCAAAGTATAAAATTGGAGTCTTGAAGATGTCGGGTTAGTTATGGCAGATTTCCGAATTTATGGTTATACGATTTATCAGATTGTTCATATTGATATTTTTGAACAAATGTAATAAAATTCATAAAATACGTTGTCCTGAACAAAGGGTGCAGTTCCGATTATCCGTTTTTGGCTTATCATACTTATGGATGGCCTAAGTCCCCAGAAACGTTGAACATCTCGACAGGATGCGGTTTAAGTGACGAAAAATACAATAAACTTCAGATTTATAATACTTCCCATAATAGTTCAACCATCCTCTAAGAATAGGATTAAACATTGGTGTTCGTAAGCTCACTACGTTCGGTTCACCCTCTGGAAAAGTGTTCTTGATTTTGCCGTATTAATGTTATATCTTTGTACGCCAATAAAGATGATATTATGGAGACCAAATTAACATTAAGACTTAAAAAGAAAGTCATTGATCAAGCAAAAAAATATGCTAATGACCACGAAACCAGTTTATCAAAATTGATTGAGAACTATTTATCTGCAGTAACGAATGAATCAAGATCAATTGAAAAAATCTCTCCATTGGTTCAATCGCTAAGTGGCGTAATTCAACTTTCGGAAAATGAAGATCCTAAAGGAAAATATCAAGAACACATGAAAGAAAAGTATTTATGAAGAAGAAGGTTTTTGTAGATACGGATATAATTTATGACCTTCTCGGGAAACGGGATCCGTTTTACTTACCAGCCGCACAATTATTTACTTTGGCGGATGAAGGGAAAGTTCAAATTTTTATTTCTGTATTATCCTTGGCAAATCTCCATTATTTGATTTCAAAGCAAAGATCGGAGGAAGACGCAAAGGAGATTCTCAGAAAGTTTAAAATTCTGGTTCATGTTGTTCCATTAAATGATAAAATTATGAACCTGGCGCTGAATTCAGAATTTTCAGATTTTGAAGATGCAATTCAATATTATTCAGCCTTGCAAAATGAAATTGAGGTTCTATTGACCAGAAATCTGAAAGATTATAGAAAAGCACAGATTACGGTCTTGACTGCTCAGGATTTTATTAATTTGTAAAGGGTTTGGCGTCAGCATGCTGCTAAAACCAATGCTGTTTTAACCGGGATCGTTTGTGAGATGTTTAAAATCCTTGCACTGGTTTTAGCCGCCGGACGTTACCCAACATAATAAAAAAAATCGCATATTCCAAATGGCAGTATGTTTTGCGTTTGGGCTGCCTTTTTTCCTGCAACATCGCATAGTTCAATGGTTGCAATACCAGATGAAGCAGTTTCAAATTCGACAAAACTTTGTTCATTCATGGGGTTGGGAGAAATACGCAAATCAGCAGCCCTTTGTTCAACTCCCGGATCAATGCCTGCCACACCCATCAGATGCAGGATATCTGTTCCGTTCAATGATACCTTGGTGTTCTGGGTTAGGTTTTTAACCTGAACGGAATCAACCGTGGTACTTGCGCCTGTACCGGCAAAACCAATGAAATAGTCCTGTGCCTTGATTTGCAGGATGGCCAGTGCCAGGAAAAAGAAAAGTGCAATTTCCTTCAAAAATTTCAGGTTTCCATGAATTAGAGTCTGTTTAAATTTTAACATACTATTCGTTTTTCTTTATTCATTTTTCACTGGCAAT
>DYSO01000202.1 GCA_020718225.1 Draconibacterium orientale
ATTGGATCCCGGGAGGATCAGCCCCGGCTACCAGCGTTGGCGTTCATTTCCTTTCACTGCCCAAATTACTTGAAGTCGCCCTTTTCGACGGAATGGATATGCGAACCGGCCACAGGGTATTCCCATCTCACGGATTGACGCTTGAAACCTATGAAGAACTCTGGCAATCATTCACAGATTACTTCAGCCGTGCCTGTCACATCCTTACCCTGACCAACAATATCCAGCATGATGCCTGGAGAAAAATATCCCCATCGCTGGTCAATTCCATGCTGAAACCCGATTGCCTTGCCAAAGGAAAAGATATCGGACAGATGGGGAGCCGATACAACACCACCTTTAATATCGAAAGTTGCGGTACGGCAAACCTGGTGAATTCACTCGCCTCCATTAAAAAAAATGTATTTATCGATAAGAATTACACCCTGGATGACTACCGGAAAGCAATACTGGCAAACTTTGGTTATAAAACGGCCGCTGAAACCGGATCATATTCACTTGTCGACCAGGTTCCAACCGAAGATTACCACCATTGGAAAAAGATACACCGCCAGAGCCTCGATGCCCCAAAGTTTGGCAATGATATTCCCTTTGTGGACGAAATTATGAAAACGTGGGAAGAGTGGTTCTGCGAAATGACCCACAACTATCGCTCCCTGTATGACCAACCCATGTATGCCTGTCAGATTTCGGTTTCCACACACGGCCCCATGGGAGCGGTCACCCTTGCCGGAGCTGACGGACGATTGAGCGGTACCACTTTTTCCGACGGATCGGTTTCCGCATATCCCGGTACAGACCGTAACGGCCCTTATGCACTTTTTAATTCCGCTACCTGCTGGAACCATTCCCAATCGCAAAATTCACAACTCAATATGAAAATCCATCCCTCGGTCGTGAAAGGAAGGGAGGGATCCCGGAAATTTCTTGAACTTATCCGTTCTTATTTGCGTCAGGGAGGATTCCATGTTCAATTCAATATTGTCGATTCCCGAATGCTCCGACAAGCACAGGCTGAACCCGACAAATACCGAAGCCTGCTTGTAAGGGTAGCCGGTTTTACACAATACTGGGTCGAATTGGGTAAACAAATTCAGGACGAAGTGATCGCCCGTACAGAATATGAGGAACTTTGAAAAAATGTCGAATTTGGATCAACGATTGCTGAATGAACGTGTAATTGGTTTCTTTCACCCATTCAATATCCAAGGTCTGATTTTCAATACCAAAATAATATGGATCTGAATTGTAAAGATTGTCGCTTTTTCTTGCCCGTTGATGTTTTTAAAGGGATCTGCAAAATCAGCAAAAAGGAAATTACCCACGATGACCTTTTTTGCCTGAAGGGAGATAAGATCCCAAAGTGCAGGTTTTGCTCCAAATATAATCCCGAACGCGATTATCTCGGAAAATGCATGGGGACTACCCTGGCCTGGCCCGATATGATAGCCGTTAAATGCAGCGATTTTGAATGGAGCACGAAAAACTGAGTGGCGGGTATATTTTCGATATTCAGGGTTTTTCTGTCCACGACGGTCCCGGCTGCAGAACTTTGGTTTTTTTCAAAGGATGCTCGCTGAATTGCGTATGGTGTTCCAACCCGGAGGGAATTTTTCCAAAACCACAACTCTTATATAATGCTTCAAAATGCATTTTCGACGGATTGTGCGCTGAAGCTTGTCCCGAAAATGCCATCTCCCTCTTACCCCCCGGGAATAATCCCGACCAGAGTGAACAAGTCCTGTTCCTTGACCGTTCAAAATGTTTAACGTGTGCAACATTTGATTGCATCCCTGCCTGTTGCACCGGCGCAATGAACCTGGGCGGTTATAAAATCCAGGTCGATGCGTTGTTTAAAACCATAACCCGTGACCGGCGTTACTGGGGAAACCGGGGTGGCATTACCATTACCGGCGGTGAACCGTTCTTTCAACCGGAATTTGCACGGGAATTGCTTCAGCGGTGCTATTCCGCTTACATCCATACGGCAGCCGAGACATGTGGGAACATCCCCTGGCAAAACATCGCGCCATCACTGCCTTATCTCGACTGGATTTTTTTCGACCTTAAACACATGGACCCACTCCGCCATCGGCAGATGACCCGCGCCACCAATCACCTGATCCTGAAAAATGGTTCCAGGATCGCAAAAGAATTCACCGGAAGATTGGTTTTCCGGATGCCCCTTATCCGGGGATTCAATGACGATGCAACAAACATATCTGCAATGATCTCCTTTATTCAATCAACCGGGCGGAATGAAATTAACATACTTCCGGGACATCATCTCGGAAGGGAAAAATATGCCCTCCTGGGTATGCCTTACTACACCGAAAATTTTCAAGATCCCGGACAGGAAATCCTGCAAGATATCAAAGCCCGGTTCGACGAATCAGGGATCCATTGTTATTTGGGTAATAACACCCCTTTTTAAATTCACAAAGTGGATATTATCAATATTTTAATGTCTAAAAGTTGATTGAAATCAGCCGACAAGCCATGACCAAATAAAAATTTTCACCTAACTTCTCAAACGCTTTGAATTATAAGAAATTATTTTCAATTTTGTGGCTGTTAATCTTTTCACTCATCTTTCCAAGACCAGGCAACTTATGAAAGAGACTCCCATCAATTTTGAAGTGGTTCAACGGCATATTCATCAAAGTAAGATCCGCAATATTGGTAAAGCAACAATTCGGGAAATCAAACGGTTGATCAATGGGATCGAGGAGGAAACCGGCGAAAAATTTGTCCGGATGGAAATGGGGGTACCGGGCCTTGCTCCGAATGCAATAGGTGTACAAGCTGAGATAGAAGCGCTGCAACGCGGGGTCGCAGCCGTTTATCCGGATATTGAAGGCATTCCGGTCCTGAAAAATGAGGCATCCCGGTTTGCCAAGTTGTTTCTTGATATCGATGTTGACCCTTCCAGCTGTGTTCCAACAGTGGGAAGCATGCAGGGCGGTTTTGCTGCTTTTCTGACCTTTTCAAAAATATACAAAGACAAAGATACCACCTTGTTTATCGATCCGGGGTTTCCGGTTCATCATCAGCAACACCGGGTCCTCGGCCTTCCATTTGAATCGTTTGATGTATATAATTATCGTGGTGACAAACTGCTGGATAAATTGGAATCTTATTTTATCAAAGGAAACATCCATTCACTGCTTTACTCAAACCCCAATAACCCCTCCTGGATCTGTTTTACCGAAAAAGAACTCAGCATCATCGGCGACCTGGCCAATAAGTACAACGTTATTATCATTGAAGACCTTGCCTATTTTGCCATGGATTTCCGGAAAGATTACTCCAAACCCGGCCAACCTCCTTTTCAACCAACCGTCGCTAAATATACCAACAACTACGTATTGCTGGTCTCCAGTTCCAAGATATTCAGTTATGCCGGTCAGCGGATCGGTATCATGATCGTATCGCCCAAACTCTTCAATACCCAATCGGCCAACCTGCTTTGGTGTTATACTACCGACATCGTTGGCCGCGCCCTGATCTATGGCACCGTGTATGCCCTGAGCGCGGGAACCAGCCATTCCACCCAATATGCCCTGGCAGCCATGCTGAAAGCCGTAAACGATGGTACCTTCGACTTTGTTGAGGTTGTAAAGGAATATGGGGAAAAAGCAAAGATAATGAAACATATGTTTATCAATAATGGGTTTCATATTGTTTACGATAAAGATGAAGATGAACCGATAGCAGATGGGTTCTATTTCACCTTTGCCTATCCGGGTTTTTCCGGAGAGGAACTGCTGGAAGAGCTTATTTATTACGGTATCAGCGCCATCGCACTCAACATAACCGGGAGTGAAAGAGAGGAGGGCATCCGTGCCTGTGTATCCCTTGTGAAACGCGAACAGTTTCCCGCACTTGAGGAACGACTTCGGAAATTTCACGAGCAACATCCCTTATAAACAGGATCATCCAACTGAAAACGGGAAACCTTGCCCCCATTGCCTGAACCTTCACCTGCTTGTTGAAAATGAAGGTTTCTTTTTCATTAAAAGCTTCATTAACAACTAATTAAAAACGTTATTAACAACCATCTTTCCGGAATCCTTCATAGATCCGTCCCAAACCTCTTCTATTTATCATATTTCATTTGTTTTCAGCAGATTAATTGATTTTTTCATCAACATCTTACCGTTGACAAAAATCAACCAGGAGACGCCATGCGAACCTGATCAAGTCGGTTCTTTGTAACTGTGAAAGTCTCTTTGTTTTCATCCTTAAATCCGCAACAAATAAATAAGCGACAAGTTTAACCAATATTATGACTG
>DYSO01000203.1 GCA_020718225.1 Draconibacterium orientale
GCCAAAGGCATCAAGTTTTTGTCGAATTTTGGATTTGTGAATAATGCAGGCTAAATCAACCCGATGAAATTTAAACCATCCCTATCAGGAGAATGAATTTAAAAAAGGAAGCGCCATTTAAAAAGGGCCGGCAGGAAAGCCGGGGGACAATGACTATTCATCTATTTAATCATTGATGCATCGGACAGATAATCCAATGATTTTGCCATTGGTATCACGGTTCGCTTTTGCCGTATTATACTCCAGGTACCTGACCCATGCCCCCACAGCCGAGCCTTCTGTAACCGACCATATATTATTAAGATACCCAAGTACAACAAAACTACCGTCGGCATATCGATAACCGGCTGGCAGTGCAGTAAACCCACTTGCATTGGTAGCCCCGGTATTTGGGCTGGCCCAATGGGTTGTTCCGATTTCTTTCATTTTACCGCCAGCAACGTTGACGCCGCTTAAATAGGAAACAAGGGTAGTCCACTCAGCATCGGTTGGGATATGCCATCCTTCCGGACAAATTCCCTGAATACTGACGGTAGGAGTCGGGTTCCATACAGTTGTGTTGGTGGCGCCGTTAAAGTATTGAACCGATTCGGCCCATTGATAGAGGCCTCCGTAAACAGCACAATTGGTTTCGATGTCACTGTAACAATATTTTTCAAGAATGCCATTGTTGGTCTGTTGCTGGCTCCCATTGATCTTTGTCCCGATATTCATGTTTTTTCCCAGCCAGCATTGGGTGCTCAGTTGAAGGGTTGGGTAAACCTTACCATCCCGAGTGTCGGTCAGTGAACTGGTACCGCAATTTGCAAAAGGACATAGCGAGGTGCGCTGGGTAAGGGTTCTTACATCTGAAACCCCTCCACAGGCGGAATATGCCCAGACGTAGCGTGTGTAGTTGGTACTGCACGCAAGTGTAGCTTCAGTATATGAAGTTTCAGTCCCCAATTCTATGGCAGTGGTATAGCTGTTAATGGAGTTCCATTTGTAACCGACCGCTCCGACAATGGTGTCCCATTTCCAGATGATCTGGTATCTTGATGCCACATGAACCCCCTGGGGGGGCGGGGCGGGTGCGAGTGTGGTTGCCTGGGTTAAAGGGGTAACCGGCGATAATCCGCAGTGGTTGTAAGCCCACACATAACGGGTATAAGTGGTTGTACAGGCAAGGGATCCTTCGGTTTTACTGATATTTGTACCCATATCCAAGGCAACTGCAATGTTGCTGGTCGTACTCCATTTATAGCCTGTGGACCCTTCAACAGCATTCCATTTCCAAATGATTTGAATCGGAGAGGATTCATGTGTGCCTTCTGAGGGTGGCGCAGGGTCTGTGGTTATGGTCTGTGTCAGGGTCGTTTTATCGGAATGGCCACAATCATTGTATGCCCATACATAACGCGTATAAACAATTCCGCATTCAAGCCCGGTTTCTGTTACAGAGGTATTGGGGCCCATATCGCCGGCGTTTTCAAAATCATCTACAGCGCTCCATTTATAACCAAGGGCCCCTTCAACAGCATTCCAGTTCCATACGATCTCTGTTTCTGAGACGCCATGGATACCAGGGACCGGGGAACGCGGAGCGCCTGTTGTTGATTGGAAAAGGGTTGTTACATCTGAAAAACCACAGAGGTTATAGGCCCATACGAAACGGGTGTAAAGGGAATCGCAGCGAAGGTCTGTTTCGGTATAAGAGAGACCTTCAACAAAAACTGCCGTTGTGGTATCATTGACGGTATTCCATTTGTATCCCAGGGCGCCTGCTGAACCTTTCCAATTCCAGATGATTTGTGACGGGGATGGCACATGTGCATCGGCAATGGGTGCGCTGCATGTCAGGCATGGTGAAAAATTGCCCCAGGCGCCATTGGTGAATATCGATATGATTCCCGATCCGTTGGGGCCGCAATCGGTGCAAAAGACCATCAACCCGTTGGCGGGACTTTGGATGGCGTTTCGCTGCGTTGCGTCCATACGGGGCAGCAACATCCCCTTTGTTGTAGATTTTACATCAAGAATAGCGGATGGATCAGGTTCACTTCCATCGGTATTAATTCCCACCTGTGCCGGAACCTGAAAAGATATCCATATAACAGCGATGAATAGAAGCGCCAAATTTTTCATGTGATAAAGATGTTAATTAAATGCAGTTTACTTTTCTGTAAAAACGTCAATGATTAAACAAACCCGTTTTCAATTTTCACCCTTTTCTATTTTTTCACAACCTTTGCAATTTCCACCCTGTTGTCTGCCACTACTTTAATCACGTAAATCCCGACCGGTTGTGCGGTAAGTGAGAAGCGGTGGTTGGTTTCATTGTTAAGGGTCTGTTGAAGGATTTGTTTTCCGCTGACATTGTAAATGGCAACCCGTGCCATGGATGGAGCGCTTAATGGATCAAATTCAATAATAACAAAGTCGGTAGTCGGGTTTGGATAAATTTTAAACAAGCGATTGGTCGGTTCCTCAACGAGGGTTGACAGTTCTTTTTCATCCTTAATCAGATTGGTGACAAGCGGGTTCATCGTCGATCCACAGTAAGAACCGGTGGTGGTGATATATCCATGGAGGTATCCTCCTGAAAAGACCTCTGCTCCGGGGAGGATGGATATACGTTCCCCGGCTACCAGAGTGACACTGCCGTTTGTTTCAACAATAAAAGTGGTCCCGTTCCCTGCCACGGTAAGTACCTGGGTGGCGTCATAGCAATTGGTAATTCCATCCGGGATGGTAATATTGGCAAGCTCCTGATTCGAAGGGGGGGTAGTGCTTTTTACCCCGGTAAAAGAGCTGAAGGAACCGATCCCGCTTGCAGTCAGCAAGTGCATGGTGGCATTGGTGAGTGCATAGGTGACCCATGGTTCGGGGTCAACCTTGGTACAACTGATCAGGTTTTCCGTGCCGTTTACGTCGGAGGCCAGGTATTGGAAAACAGCGTCACAGGTGAAGTTGCTGATGCCCGATTGCGTTATCGTCCAGTAACGGTCAAGATAATTACCTGTAATTGCCGGGTCGGGATATTTTTCATTGGCTAAGGAAACGCCGGCATAGTTTCCTGAAAGAAAGTTACCAGACGTAAAAATTAAGGTAACGGGCGAATATTGGGCCACCCCGTTGGCATCGCCAACCGGAAAGGCAAAAGAACCGGTAAAGCCCGAAGGAAACTCTTTGCGCAGTTGACCGGAACCCGTAGCAACGATCATTGCTGAGGCCGAAGGGGTTCCTGCCACAGTGGCTAAGGGGCCCAGCAGCAGGTTGTTGCCTCCAAGGGTTATTTTCCCGGCAGTCAGGGTAAGAATCCCGTTAACCCGTGTTTCCCCGCTGTTGGTGGCTCCGCCCGTATTATTCAGGGTGAGGTCCTCTATGGTATTCATTCCGGTGACAGACTGGCTGGAAGTTCCCGAAAATTCCACCAATCCGCTCCCTAATGAGTTTTGAGTGGTATTTTCATTCACCAGGTTGCTTTTAAGAACCAATGTTCCTGAATTATCGAGGGTAGCGCCACTTTTAATGATTACTGCCCCTGTTGAAACCAGGGAGGTTCCCGGAGATACTTTTAATGTGGTGCCTGCAGTGATGATATTATCTGCCATACTGGTTTTTATCCCGGAAAAAAGCATGAAAATACCCATGATGAAAGAAATCTGAGAAATCTGCAAAATTTCTCTGCTGTTTTGTAAAAGGCTCGGTAAATTTTTCATAAATATTTGTTTATGAATATATTAATATTTAAATAAAGGTCCTTTTTCATTGAAATACGGAAACATAGAAATTCAAAGATACAAAATTTTCTCACCATTCAGACAGAAGGGATCAAATCCTTGATATTTTTTTAATTTTGTAAAGAAAAATAGTTCAATTCGTTTTTTTGACTTTAATTCATATACCTAACCTGGACAAGCAACAACCAAATAAATAGCAAATTTCAAAATACAAATAACAAATAAAGTTCAAATAACAAATAAAGTTCAAATAACAAATTAATTTCAAATAACAAATAAAGTCCAATTATTTGAGAAGGAAGGATTGGAATTATATGACGAAGCCATTCAATTGAAAAAATATTTTCTTCAATCATTGAAAAATCAAAATAGTGTATTTCGAATTTGAAATTTTGATATTGTTTATTATTTGTTTTTTGGAATTTGTCTTTTGGAATTTTTGCCAGTTAATACAAGAATATTATATGTAAAGTACTAATTATATATTATATATTTTCCTTCCGACATGTCAGACAAAAACCATGCAATCATTTAGAAACGACCCGGT
>DYSO01000204.1 GCA_020718225.1 Draconibacterium orientale
CAAAGGCAATCCTTTATGGCTTTCAAACTTGCTTAAAAGGGATAAGCAGTTAATTTTAATCATCTATGAAAAAGTTTTACGCTTTGACCGTTCTACTGGCCTTTTTTGCATCGCTTGTGAATGCACAGGATGCTGCCAGGCAAAATCAACGGATGACAACCGATTTTGAAAAAGGAAAAGCAATTGAATTCGGTGCAGTTTCCGCACCGGTAGCGCTTCCTATGAAAACGGAGCTGGCGGCCAAAGGGGCGGTCCTTAATTGGGAAACCGGGGATGCCGCTGCAATTGCAAATTTGGTGAAAGTATCGGGGCAAAACTTTATCGGCGCCTGTGCCTGGGGATTGAATGACCAGCGTTTATCGGTTTACGACAATGCCGGCAGTGTCCCGTTATGGGAAAAAATGTGCCCGATCCATTCATGGGATGAAGTCATCGATATGACCGACGATGGTTCGTTGATTGCCAATGGATTTGACAGCGCTTTTCAGATATACAATGCCGTGACCGGTGCTGTGGTGTGGGAGCAGGCTACCCAGAATTGTGTCAGGGGCATCTCGATTACCAACGACGGCCAGAAAGTTTTTGTGGCAACGTTTAACTACGGTACCCAGGCCGATTCCTATCTCGCCTGTTATCAGGTTGGGCAATCCGTGCCTTTATGGTCAAAAACCTTTGTTGGCAATTATACGGCAATGAATGTCAGTAAAAGTGGAAACAGGGTTGTTTTTTGTGAATATGGAGGGCCGGTAAGCAAAATGTTTGTGCTGGATGGCGCCACCGGCGACCAGCTTTTTGAAGCTCCATTTCAAAATCAAAACCCACCGGGCATATCCAACGACGGAAAATTTATTGTGAGTGGGGATTACAGTGGTTTTGTGTATCTTTATGAATACGATGAGGCGGGCAATACCTACAATGAAAAATGGCATTACAAGGTAAACGGCACAAGTGCCTGGGTATGGGGGATGAACATATCGGCCGATGGAAGTACCATCGCGGCCGGGACCCTGGTTTTTTTATCCAGCGATTATGATGGTGAACTTTATGTTTTCAATACCTATTCGCCGGTACCTTTATGGGTGGCCACGGGTTTCAAGGATGCCGTTGTTTCTGTTGACCTGAGCGCCGACGGTTCCATCATCGCTGCCGGGAGCTGGGGCCCGCTGAACAATACCCGTCCCGATTTTATGCTCTATCGCAAACAAAGCAATACCCCCTATTTTAATATCAGTTCTCCAGGTTCGATTTTTAGTGTCGATTTGTCATCGGATGGAAAATATTGTATGACCGGGGGAAAGGCGGTACATGCCCGTGCATTCGGTATGGGAGGCAAGCTTTACAATGTAACTTCCGATCCGGGTGGGGGAATTTTGAGCGGACATGCATATAAATCGGGAACTTCGGAACAAGCCGGGGTGAAAATTGAAATACTTGGGATTAACGATTATTTTACTTATACCAACGACGATGCTTATTATTCCCTGCCTTATATCCCTGCCGGTACCTATACTGTAAAGTATTCCTGTGTCGGGTTTGTGCCGCAGGAAATTACAGGGGTTACCCTAATGGAAGGTCAGGTCACGGTTCAGGATGTCACCCTCCTCTCGACAGGCGACCCGCCCCGGAACCTGTTGGCGACAAAGGGCGCCGGGTTAACGGTCAACCTCAAATGGGAAGCCCCTTTGACCGGGGAGGTTCTGGGATATAAAATTTACCGGAAAAATTATGAACCCGATTTCTTTCCCGAAACGCCACTTGCAACCCTTGCACCTACTGAATTCACCTATATCGACAATACCGCGCTTCCAACATTGCATTATTTTTATGCAGTAACGGCCATCGTTGCCGGTGACCTGGAATCACCCTATTCGAACATTGCCGAGGGTTGGATATCGACCGGATATATTGCCAATGAACTGAGTTCGTATGTCGGCACAACGCCGGTCATCGATGGGGTCATTTCTCCCGGCGAATGGAACGATGCCTTTTTGGCCGATATTTCCGACCTGCTCGGGACCAGGGACAACCTTCCCAATCCGATTGGCAGTGTGATGGCTTATTTCAAGGTAAACCCCGAAAAAACATCCCTCTATTGTGCCGTCGAAAATTTTAATGATGCCGTGTTTGAAGATCACGACGAAGTGGCTTTTTATGTGGATGACAACAACGACGGGGAATTTCCACCTTCGGGCGATGACTCGGAAGGAAATTACTGGGCTGTCCATTATGCTTCGGGAGACCTGATCCGATACCGTCCTATCTATAACAACGGCGGGGGTGGGACTGTCATTGATATACCCAATGCCCAAATCGATGTTTCGGATGCCACCGGTCACCTGGTTTACGAATTTGTCATTCCCTTGGGCCCGGGCGAAAACTACAACATTCATTTCAATGAAGAGGACCAGAGCGGGATTTTTTCTTTTGTCCTCGACGATCCCAGCAATTACGATGGTTATTGGCCCATCAACAACCTGAATATCTTTAACCCCGCCGGGTATGGGGTGATCAATTTTGGCGATACGGACGAGGTCCCGCCACCACCTGATAACCTGACGCTTACCAACCAACCACCCTCCATCGATATCGTCCTTGCCTGGGACCAACCCGAAATCAACGACTTCGATCATTTTAATATCTATTCTGCCTTTGAATTGGGGTTGTTCGAATACCTGGCTTCCACGGTTGGCGTTGAATTTTTTTATACCCTTCCATACAGCGGCCACTATAGTTTTTATGTTACCACCGTTGACCATGGAGGCAATGAATCCGCCCCTTCGGAAATTGTTTCGATTTCGCCGGGGACCGGTTATAGTTTGTCGGGGACATTAACTTATGCCAATACGGCCCATACCCCGTTGCCCGGTGTTTCCATAACCCTGAAAAATGAATCGGGAGCAGTGGTTTCCGTTACCACAACCGATGTTTCCGGTGGGTATCTCTTCAACGGGTTACAAAATGGAAACTATACCCTTGAGCCAGCGGCAACCATTCCCTGGGGTGGGGTGACCGCCAGTGACGTGCTTTTGTTTAAAAAACACATCGCCAATATTTCATTTTTAGATGGAATCTATCTTGCTTCAGGCGACGTCAATGGATCGGGAAGCCTGACAGCCTCGGATGTTTTGCTTATAAAGAAACGGATCGCTTTTATTATTGGGGAGTTTTCGGTAGGCGACTGGCTTTTCAACAACAGTCCGGTTCTTGTCAGCGGGGGCAATGTAACGCAGAATTTCAACGGGTTGTGTTTCGGCGATGCCAACGGATCGTATACCCCATCCTCAAAAGGAAACCGGGTGGCTGAATATCAGACAGAGGTCACCGGTACCCTGGCCATTGGAAATTCTGGGGCGCAAAACGGAAACCTGACCGTTCCCCTCTTTGCTTACGAATTGAGCAATCTTGGATCGTTCCAGTTTACCATTGCCTATGATGCATCAAAACTTACCTTTTTAGGTACCGATGGCTGGTTCACAGGAATTGACGACGTAGTGGTTGGAAACCCGCAGCCGGGCAAACTGACCTTCGTTTGGGCTGCCGACGGAACCCCCGTTTCCATTGCCGGCGCTCTGTTGTGCAACCTTCATTTCCAGTCCCACTCCATGGAAGCAGCTTCTGTTTCCTGGAGCGATTCCCCCACGCCCCGCGAATTTGCCAATTATGATGGCGTACTTTTAAACCCTGCCTTCATCCATGGCACCTTCAGCCCGGTAGCGGTTTCCGGACCTGAGACCGGTCAAACGGTATCCATTTTCCCAAACCCGGCCAGGGATTTTATTATGGTCAGATCGACGGAGGAGGTGCAGTTTGTGAAAATCCTGACCACCCTGGGGGTTGTGGTCCATCGCCAGGCGGTCAATTCAACAGAGGCCAGGGTACCGGTATCGGCGTTGGGAAATGGGTTGTACGTTGTGCAGTTCGAAACCAAAACCGGCTGTGCCAATAAGATTGTTTTCATAAAAAAGTAACCCAACATTCTCTCCGATGAAAAAATTAGCAATGGTAGCCATTACCCTGATTCAGTGGGTTTTTCTTCCAACGGGCGAAACTTTCGGAGCTGTCAGGCTGGGCCAGGGCGATTTCCCGTTCAACGACAGGGATGAAGTTACCTTTACCAAAGTCCTCCAGGGACCGGTGGTGAGCGATGGGGGATGGAGTTATGCGATGGCCTGGGCCGATTTTAACGACGATGGTTTTGCCGATCTGTTTGTGACGAACAACGATGCCAACAATGGCCAGCATAATTTCTTATATA
>DYSO01000205.1 GCA_020718225.1 Draconibacterium orientale
CTTTCGGCCGATGTTACATCCCTGGGCCATATTGAGGATCGCCGGGGAATTAAAATTCTTGGTTTAGTGGGATTGAGCCTGTTGAAAGACATGGAAATCGTTGTTGATCTTAATCATAATGAGCTTCACCTATTTCGCCTGGATAAAAAGGGTAATCGTTTGGGCAGTTCAACTCCAAAAAAGGTTGATTTGACCCATAAAGTTACAGAATATCACAATATTTTGATAGTAAAAGCAACAATCGGAGGAAAAGAACTCGATTTTTGTCTTGACTCCGGCGCGGAATCCAATGTTTTAAGCAGCTATTCATCAAAATCAGTCCTTGGAACAGTGACCATTCTGAAACGATCTGATATGGTTGGGGTAGCCAGCGGACAAACCGATGTGCTCTATGGAATGATGAACGATTTTAATCTGGGTGAGCGACGGTTCCCTGCAATGAGGACCATCATCACGAGCCTTCATAAAATGTCGAAATCATACGGAATGGTCATCGATGGTATGCTTGGATATGATTTTTTTAGCCAGGGGGTGATATATCTTAATCTGGTCAGAAACGAAATGGGGATATGTTTTTCAAAATTGAACGATATACCAAAATGATGAAGGGGCCTCCTTATCTCTTTTTTCTTTTCCTCCTGGCGATTCTGTCGCCAGCAGTTATGGGACAGGTCAATCCTAAGGAAGCATGCCGCATTGAAGATGGTCAGTTGGTTTTTAAACTCGACCTTCAGTGGACTCCCGCCCAGAAACAGGAGGTTGCCCGGCTTTTTAACCTGGATAGTATTGTGATGGCCGGCGTTTATAGCGGAAAATTAAAAGTTTTGTCCAACGGCGTCGAATGGCAGACAAGAAAATTGACCCCCCGGATCGTCGAATTGTATAAACCCTTATCCGACCTCAATGATGGTCCCGCGTTTACTGATGATATCGTAATGGTCGATGACGACTGGGCTGGATATACCATGGAACCTGCCAGAGAATCGGTAGCCTGGGGTGTTAATAAATTTACCCGGTATTCCGTTTTTCAATATATCCATGGCGCTGCCCGTTTTTATCTGCCGGGTCATCTGAATGCCAAAGAAGTTTTTTTGTCGGGCACTTTTAACCGATGGAGTACAACACAGATGCCAATGGTACGAAGCGATTCCGGGTGGACAATCAAACTCAGGCTGAAACCTGGTAAATATTTTTATAAATACATTATAGATGGCCGCTGGGCATCCGATCCTTTCAATCGTCAATTCGGAAACGACGGCGGTATCAGGGACAATTCAGTGGTATTTTGTTTTAACCATAAGTTTGTGTTAAAAGGCAATGAAAATGCAAAAGACGTTTATGTAACAGGTAGTTTCAACGGGTGGAACCAACAGGAACTGAAAATGTTCAAAACCAATTATGGTTGGGTTTTTCCGATGTATTTACGCGAAGGGACCCATGCTTATAAATTTTTGGTGGATGGTGTCTGGATGACAGATCCCGACAATAAAGTTGTTTATCCTGACGGGGCCGGACATTTTAACTCCTTTATCGGGATTGGTGATGCCATGCTTTTTACTTTGGATGGTTATTCCGGCGCTAAAAAAGTGATGGTGTCAGGAAGCTTCAATGGCTGGAACCAGGAGGAGCTCGCGATGTTGAAAATCACGGGTGGCTGGCAATTGCCCTATGTTCTTGCTTCGGGCAACTATGAATATAAATTCATTGTCGATGGCAATTGGATTACGGATCCCGCCAATCCATATACCGTTGGTTCCGGGGCGACAACGAATTCTTTTCTGGCTGTCAGGGCCAACCATACTTTTATTCTTGATGACAAAACCGGTTTTAAAAGTGTTGTGGTAACCGGAAGTTTTAATGGCTGGAACAGAAATGGATACCGGATGGTTTTAAAAGATCATCAATGGATATTCCCGATCAGCCTTAAACCCGGAAAATATACCTACAAATTTATTGTCAATGGAAAATGGATTTTAGATCCGGGAAATGAACTATGGGAAGAAAATGAATATGGTGACAACAATTCAGTCCTCTGGATTGATCACTAAAAACAGAGTTTAGACATGCTCCGTCTTCATCCTGTTTTCTCCCCAGGTTTCGAAAAGTTCCAAAAATTCTTTATTGATTGAAGGATTGGTTGCAACAATCTGTTTGCCGAATAGATACTGGTTTGTGCCGCTGAAATCGCTCACTTTTCCACCTGCATTTTGAACCAGCAAAGCGCCGGCAGCTACATCCCACGGGCTGAGGCCATATTCATAAAATCCGTCAAACCTCCCGCAGGCAACCCAGGCCAGGTCAGCTGCAGCGCTTCCCAACCGTCGTAAACCCCGGCTGCTTTTCAGTAAATGGCGGAAAATAACCAGGTAATCATCGAGCGCACTGTAGTCATAATAGGGGAATCCTGTCGCAAAAAGGGATTCACCGATTTCTTTTGTTCCGGAAACCCGGATCACCTGCTGGTTAAGATACGCCGGAGCCGATTCCCATGTGTAGAAGCACTCATCCAGATTGCTTTCATAGATGACCCCAAGAATGGCGTCATTACCATGCATGAGCCCGATGCTGACACAATACAGCGGAATCCCGTGAATAAAATTGGTGGTCCCGTCCAGCGGGTCAACCACCCAGGTAAACTCAGAGGGCCGGAGCGCCGGATTTTCCTCTGCAATAAACCCGCTACCGGGAAGCAATAATCGCAACTTATCCACAATCATACGCTCTGATTCTTTATCCACATAGGTCACGTAGTCATGGACCCCTTTGCTCTCAATATCTGAAGTCCTTAACTTTGCTTTTTCCCGGCGCTGGAACCGGGCCACTTCCCGGGCCAGTTCACAAACCTGAAACGTCATTTCTTCGAGGTCCATCATGTCGTTATTTCATCAATAAAACATCCATCATCCGATGGCATTATTAGTTTTACCGTCCTTATCGTGTTCATCAGCAACGGATTAAAGGGTGTTTTAACCTTGATGTAATTTTCAGAAAATCCGTGCATATATCCATTGGTATTATCCGATTCATACAATACCCTTACCTCACATCCCTGATTCTGATGATAGAAATGCTTTTTTTTCTCTTCCGATAGCCGGTGAAGCTTCTCACTCCGGTGTTTTGTGACTTGTTCAGGTACCCTGCCTGGCATCGTTGAGGCAAACGTATGATCCCGTATGGAATAAGAAAACACATGAAGATACGAAATATCCAGTTGTTTGATAAAGGCCATTGTCTCAACAAAATCGATATCTGTTTCACCCGGGAAACCGACAATGACATCGGCTGCAATGCAGGCATTGGGGAGAAGTGCCCTGATTTTTTCGATCCTGCCTGCATAAAGTTCGCGGTCATATCTCCGGCGCATGGCTTTAAGGGTTTTATTACAGCCCGATTGCAAGGGGATATGAAAATGAGGTAAAAAACGTTGTGAACCCGCAACAAATTCAATGATTTCATCCGACAACAGGTCCGGTTCTATGGAAGATATCCGGAACCGTGATATTTCATCGATGCTGTCCAATTCCCTGATGAGTTCGTACAATGACTCCCCGTTTGCTGTTCCGAAGTCACCAATATTTACGCCGGTCAACACAATCTCATGGATCCCGTGACGACCAATTTCACGGGCGCTGTTGACCACGTTGGAGATGGTATCGCTTCGGCTTTTTCCCCGGGCAAGGGGAATGGTGCAATAGGCACAACAATAATTACACCCATCCTGGATTTTCAGAAACGATCTTGTCCGGTCCCCGGATGAATAAGCCGGAATGTAGATACCCTCTTCCTTTTCCGGGATATAACCGGGGTTTTCCAGTGCTTCCGGAAGGTGAAACTTCCGTGAATGGCCCAATACCAGGTCAACCCCTTCCATCGCCAATAATGCATCGGGTTTTAATTCAGCAAGACAACCCACAATGGCAATGGTAGCTTTGGGGTTTTTTTTATGAGCTTGACGAATGGCTGCCCTGCACTTTTTCTCAGCAACCGATGTCACCGCGCACGAACTGATGACATAGATATCGGCAGGATCATGAATGGAACGGATTTCGAACCCTTTTTCCTGAAACTGTCTGGCAATTGAAGATGCTTCTGCATAATTAACCTTACAGCCGAAATGGTGGAAAGCAACCGATTTGGAATTCATACGGCAAAGTTACGAAATGTTTGTGATTGACTGATTTTCTGAGGAGGTTCAAGGGCTAAATCTTATTTTGAGGCGCTGGAGAATTTGCCTATCACGACAAATATAA
>DYSO01000046.1 GCA_020718225.1 Draconibacterium orientale
GAAATTTTGATGTTGTTTATTATTTGTTTTTTGGAATTTGTTTTTTGGAATTTTTGCCAATTAATACAAGAATATTAGCTGTAAGGTACAAAAACAAACTGATTACCCATGACCGGACTAAAACGGATTTCTTTGATGCTCTCTCTCATCCTCCTGATGATCAGGGTACACGGACAGGAATTTAACTGCATCGTTAATATTTCAACCCAAAAGTTGGAGGGAACCGACAAGCATGTTTTTGAAACCCTGCAAAATGCCATTTATGAATTTATGAATAACCGTAAATGGTCAAATTTTAATTTAAGAACTGAAGAAAAAATTGAATGTACCGTCTTGTTAACCATAAATGAGCGACTCGGATCTGATGAATTCCGTGGTAACCTGAACCTGGTACTGCGTCGCCCGGTGTTGAACTCCTCCTATAATTCCATATTACTAAATTATCTTGACAAAGGATTTCAATTTCGATATGTTGAATACCAACCACTTGACTATTCTGATGGCGCTTTTACTTCCAATCTTACCTCCGTTCTTGCTTACTATTCCTATATTTTTCTGGGTCTTTATTTTGATTCATTTTCACCCAATGGGGGAGGACAATTTTTTGAAAAAGCTCAGGAAGTTGTCAATGCTGCTCAAAATGCCCCTGAATCCGGATGGAAAGCTTTTGAAAGTGAAAAAAACCGTTACTGGCTGGTTGCTAATTATTTAAATCCCACTTACTCGGGATTGCGCGATTTTTCCTATTTGTATCACCGGATGGGCCTGGATTTGATGTACGAAAAAGTTGACGTCGGTCGCGGCAGTATTACGGAAAGTTTGAATTATATCCAGAAAGTGTATAATACAAAACCCGGATTGTTTGCCTTACAACTGATTTTTGAAGCTAAAAGAGACGAAATTGTAAATATTTACAGGGATCAGCGGGTACCTCCGGTTGAAAAAAATAACATCATCAACATGATGAAAGAGATGGACCCGGCTAACAGTTCAAAATACATTACAATCCAGGAATCACAATAGAAGATACCTGTTCTTTTCTGATTCTAACCGTGCCCGATGCTTCAAAAATTAACGATTGAAAATTATGTTTTAATCCATAAACTGGAAGTGGATTTCCAGCATGGGTTCTCGGTTATCACCGGAGAAACCGGTTCCGGGAAATCAATACTTTTAGGCGCATTGGGCCTCATCCTGGGACAACGGGCAGATACCAGCGTACTGCTTGTAAAATCAAAAAAATGTGTTGTTGAGGGATCATTTTTTATCAAAGGATATCAACTGGAACCTTTTTTCCAGGAACGGGAACTTGATTACGATGATACCCTGATCCTTCGGCGCGAAATTAACCCAGCCGGAAAATCAAGGGCGTTTATCAACGACTCACCGGTAACGATTTCATCACTCAAAGAGTTGGCAGATAAGTTGGTAAATATCCATTCCCAGCATTCTGTCATAACCCTGAATGAGGCCGATTTTCAATTAGCCGTCCTGGATAATTATGCAGGAATCCAACATTCCCTTCAGAAGTACAGAACCGGTTATCGGTTATTGCTGGGGTTAAGGAAACAAAAAGAGGAAGTGGTTTCTAAAATCCTGAAAACAAAGGCAGATAGCGACTACTACCACTTTCTTGCAGATGAACTCTCTAAAGCCGATTTGAAACCCGATGAACTGGCCGTTTCCGAAGAACGGTTGCAAATCCTGACCCATGCCGAAGAGATAAAAACTACCCTCTTTCACACCATTCAGTCCATTTCAAATGGCGAAGCGAATGTTCTTGCACTGCTGTCAGATGCCATAACCACCCTGTCCACTATTTCAAAGTATCAGCCACAACTTCATCATTTTGTTGAAAGATTAAAGGTTAACAGTATTGATATCAAAGATATATCGTCGGAATTGGCAGCCCTCGAAGATCATGTAGAAATCGACCAGGGTGAAGTTGAAAATCTGACACTTCGGTTGAACCTCCTCTACCGATTGTTACAAAAGCATCAGAAAACAACGGTTGAGGAATTAATTAACTTGAAACAGGAACTTGAAAATAAATTGTCGGAGGCCGACAACCTGGAGACTCAACTTGATTATTATACCTGTGAAATCCAAAAACTTGAAAGTTCATTATTGGATCAAGCCAAGGCAATTTCCGGATCACGTACCCATGTTATACCCCGATTTAATGAGGAAATAACCCGTTTGCTTGTCTTATTAGGTATGAACCAGGCTCAATTTAAAATTGAACTAAACACAGGTAATTCGTTGACTCATTACGGATTGGATACAGTAAAATTTCTTTTCAGCGCCAATAAAGGAATGGAGCTTGATGAAGTTTCCCGAATCGCCTCCGGTGGCGAACTCTCCCGTTTAATGCTGGGCGTTAAATCAATGATCAGCCAGAAAAACCTCCTTCCGACCATTTTCTTCGATGAAATCGACAACGGGGTCTCCGGCGAAATTGCCGGAAAAGTCGGGACTATCCTCAAACAAATGGGAGAACGTATGCAGGTAATAGCCATTACCCATTTGCCTCAAATAGCCGTTAAAGGAGATTCCCATTATTTTGTATATAAAAATGAAAATCAAGATATTACATCTACTTATATCAAGCGTTTATCGATGGATGAGCGGATTGGGGAAATTGCAAAAATGCTAAGCAACAATAGGGTAACTCCCATTGCTATTGAAAATGCTAAAGAATTGTTTAAAAATTAGTTACATAAATTATTTAAATAGTTACTTAAAAATATCTGCATGTCACATCATCTGTTGGAAGGAAAGAAAGGAGTTATTTTTGGCGCCTTGGACGAAAAATCCATTGCCTGGAAAATTGCAATGAAAGCATACGATGAGGGGGCCCGTTTCACCCTTTCCAATACACCCGTTGCCATCCGTTATGGAGAGATTGGCGCTCTGTCAGAGAAATGTCAGTCCGAAGTCATTCCGGCCGACGCCACCAGCATGGAGGACCTTACCCGGGTTTTTACCCGTTCCATGCAATTTCTGGGAGGAAAGGTCGATTTTGTACTCCATTCCATCGGCATGTCATTGAATGTCAGAAAGCACCGCGATTATGATGATCTGGATTATGATTTCTTTCAAAAAACCCTGGATATTTCGGCATTGTCATTCCATAAAATGTTACAGGTCGCAAAAAAACTGGATGCAATCAACAATTGGGGGTCGGTGCTGGCTTTATCCTATGTAGCAGCACAACGCACTTTAGCTGGATATAATGACATGGCTGACGCCAAAGCGCTCCTGGAATCTATTGCCCGGAGTTTTGGCTATATATATGGCAGGGAAAAACAGATCAGGATCAATACCATATCGCAATCACCCACCCGTACTACTGCCGGATCGGGAATTAAAGGGATTGACGGATTGCTTGATTTCACCGACCGGATGTCGCCACTGGGAAATGCCACGGCTGATGAATGCGCCGATTTTTCTGTTGTCTTATTTTCCGATCTTTCAAGGAAAGTAACCATGCAGAATATTTACCACGATGGCGGTTTTTCAAGCATGGCCATGAGTATGAAGGCCATGACACAATACAACAAGTGCCTTGAAGAGGAAGAAAATTTATAAATTTCATTTTCTCTTTTCACTATCTTTGCACCCCAAATTTGTTTTCGTTAAACCCTCTTTAAACAATGAAAATATTAGTTTGTTTGAGCCACGTTCCCGACACCACGACCAGGGTCAAGTTTGCCGATCAAAATACAAAGTTGGATTCAACGGGTATTCAGTGGGTTATTAATCCCTGGGATGAATTATCACTGACCAGGGCGCTCGAATTAAAAGATGATCCTTCCTGCGGGATTGATAAAGTAACCGTTGCCCATGTTGGTTTGGCTGCAACCGAACCAACCATTCGGAAAGCCTTAGCCATCGGGGCTGATGATGCAATCCGCATCAATGCAGCTCCTGCCGATGCCTATTATGTTGCAGCGCAACTTGCAACAGTGATAAAAAACGACCCTTACGACATCATTCTTTGCGGAATTGAGTCAAGCGACTACAATGGATCAGCCGTTGGAGGGATGCTGGCTGAATTCCTGAACCTCCCTTCCATTTCTTCCGTTTCATCAGTCGCGATACAAAATGGGAAAGTGATTGTCAATCGTGAAATTGATGGAGGAAAGGAAGTTGTCGTAGCCCCGGGACCCTTTATCGCCATCGTTCAGAAAGGCATTGCCAGGGAACCGAGAATCGCTGCCATGCGTGGCATTATGATGGCAAGGACAAAACCTCTAAAAGTGGTTGAACCCATTGATTGTGAACCTTTAACGGAATGGTTGTCGTACGATCTCCCCAAACCCCGTGCTGCCTGCAAATTTGTTGATCCTGAAAATCCGGGACAGCTGATCGGATTGTTACAAAATGAAGCTAAAATTATCTGAAAATACCCATCATTAAAATCTGTAAAACACAACCACAATGTCTGTTTTAATATTTATTGAGAATTGGGATGGAAAATTTAAGAAGATCAGTTTTGAGCTGGCTTCATATGGTTCAAAAGTGGCAGAGATGCTCCGGACCGATCCTGTTGCTTTGACGATCGGAAATGTCGCCCCAGGCGAAGTGGACCGCATCGGTAAATACGGAATTGGCCGGGTAATCAACATTCAAAACAATGCAATTCATTCGTTCGACAGTCAGTTGTATTCCTTTTTAATTGACCATGTTGCCCGGAAAGAAAAGGCAACGGTTGTCCTGTTTTCCAACAACAACACCGGGAAGTCACTGGCCCCCAGGGTGTCCGTCAGGTTGCATGCAGGACTGGGAGCAGGGGTTAACCAATTACCCTCCGGATTGGAACCTTTTATAGTCCATAAAAAAGTCTTTTCAGGAAATGCCTTTGCACAAGTTATGATCAAGTCGCCGGTTAAGGTTCTTACCCTTGCCCAGAACTCTTTCGATTTGATTGAAAACCCGAAGGAAGTCGTTATGGAATCCCTTCCAATGCCCGCTTTTGAACAGGGAATAAAAACAGAAGTACTTGAAACCCAAAAACAAACCGGTAAAATTTTACTGACTGACGCCGAAATTGTTATTTCCGGTGGCAGAGGCATGAAATCATCGGCAAACTGGGGGCCCTTGGTTGAGCTTGCCGATTTACTCGGGGCTGCCACTGCCTGTTCCCGTCCGGTTTCAGATGAAGGTTGGCGCCCTCATGAAGAACATACAGGACAAACCGGTAAAATCATTGCCCCAAACCTCTATATTGCAGTGGGAATCTCCGGGGCAACCCAGCACCTTGCAGGGGTTAGTTCTTCCAAATATATTGTCGCAATTAATACCGATAAGGATGCTCCGATTTTTTCGGCAGCACAATATGGCATTATCGGGGATGCCGGTAAAATACTCCCCAAATTGGTCGAGGAAGTCAGACAAGTGAAAGGGAAATAGTTCAGATATGATCAAACAGATTGTTTTTGCCGTTATCCTGATTGCTTCAATTGCATTTTTTTCTTTTACCATCCGCCGGTTATACCATTTTTTTAAACTGACCCGTCCTGCTTTTCCTGTCAGAAATTTCGGCCGGCGGTTTCAGATCATGTTTAACGTCGCTTTTGGTCAGACCAAAATATTCCGTCATCCATTCATTGGTTCTGCTCATGCCATTGTTTTCTGGGGTTTCTGCATCATTCTGTTTGGCAGCGTGGAGATGATCATCGATGGGCTTTTTGGGACGGAACGGTCGTTGAAATTTTTAGGCGCTTTTTATAATATTTTTATCGCTGCCGGAGATGTTTTCGCTCTTCTGGTGGGTATATCCATCCTTATTTTTCTTTTCCGAAGAATTTTTATTCCTATCAGGAGGTTTGAAGGTATTGAAATGAAACAAAAATCACATCTCGATGCCAACGTCGCATTGAGTTTGATCCTATTGTTGATGATTTCACTGCTGGGTATGAACGGGGCCTATTATGATCATGCTGTACGTTTGGGGCAACCGCTCTTCGGCGTTTATCCTGTCAGCCGGCATTTAAATGCGATATATCAGGGTTACTCAATTGAATCGGTTCATTTCATCTATGAATTTTTCTGGTGGCTGCATATTCTGTTGATCTTCATCTTTGCAAATATTCTTCCCTATTCCAAACATTTTCATGTATTTATGTCGGTCCCCAATGTTTTTTTATCTCGGTTGGACCCTTTGGGAAAACTGACAAATATGGATTCCATTACCCGGGAGGTGAAGCTGATGCTGGATCCCGCTGTAGCATCCACTGTTGCGCCTGCGGATACCCCTCCTGAACGGTTCGGGATTAAAGATGCTGAGGACCTCTCCTGGAAAAATTACATGGATTCCCTTTCCTGTACCGAATGTGGAAGATGTACTTCGGTTTGCCCTGCCAACATCACCGGAAAGCGTCTTTCGCCGCGTAAAATTATTATGGATGCGAGGGCGCGGATGAAAGAAAAGGGACCCCGGATGGTGAAGGAGGGAACCTCGTATGACGATAAAAAGTCTTTGTTGCGCGATTATATCTCGGAAGAAGAACTTTGGGCTTGTACAACCTGTAATGCCTGTGCCAAAGAGTGTCCGGTCAACATCAACCACCCGTCGATTATAGTTGATATGCGCAGGTACCTTGTGATGGAAGAAGCCTCAGCCCCGGGTGAACTGAAAAGTGTTTTCAACAATATTGAAAACAACGGGGCCCCCTGGCAATTTTCGTCCGAAGACCGAATGAATTGGGCTAAGGATATAGAGATCAGAATTCATTAATCTTGACAATCCGATCAAAGAATGGAGCATAAGAAAATAGAAATTCCGATTTTAGCCGACCTGGCATCACGGGGAGAGCATCCGGAATATTTATTCTGGGTGGGTTGTGCAGGAGCTTTCGACGACCGGTATAAAAAAGTTACCCGATCCTTTGCCATGATCCTGTCGTACCTGAAAGTGAATTATGCCGTTTTGGGAAAAGAAGAATCCTGTACCGGCGATCCTGCCCGCCGCGCAGGAAACGAAATGCTCTATCAGATGCAGGCGATGCAGAATATAGAACGGCTTAACAGTTATGGCGTAAAAAAAATATTAACCATCTGCCCTCACTGTTTTAACATTTTAAAAAATGAATATCCCGATCTGGGAGGACATTATGAAGTAATTAATTATCTGCAGTTTCTTGATCAATGCCTGTACGAGGGGAAATTAAAATTAGACATCGGGGGATTGGGAAATGCAGTGATCACGTATCATGATCCCTGCTATCTCGGGCGTGCCAATGATATCTATTTTGAACCCAGGTCCATACTGAAAAAGCTTACCCACCGGTTTGTCGAAATGGAGCGGAATCACAGTTTCGCTCTGTGTTGTGGAGCTGGCGGCGCTCAGATGTTCAAAGAAGCAGAAAAAGGAGATAAAGAGATTTTTATTGAACGTACCGAAGAGGCCATCCGTACAGATGCAACCATCATCGCAACAGCTTGTCCCTTTTGCATGACCATGATTACCGACGGATTAAAATATAAAAACAGGGAAGAAGAGATAAAGAATTACGATATTGCAGAACTGATTGTACAGAGCCTAAATCTATAAAAATCCAATAACCAAAGAACCATGGAGGATAAAAAAGTCTTAAAAAGCGGTGAATTTCTCGTTGATGAAATACCTTGCAGTGAAATCTTTATTCCTGAAGAATTCAATGAAGAACAAAAAATGATTGCTCAAACCTGTCAGGATTTTATTGATACTGAACTTTATCCGAATATTGAAAAAATTGACACTCCGGACATTGCCCTGATGAAAGAGATGTTGAAAAAGGCGGGAGAACTGGGGTTGATGGGAATCTCTGTTCCCGAGGAGTATGGCGGTTTTGCACAGTCGTTTACCACTCAAATGTTAGCTGCTGAGAAAATCGGGGCAGGACATTCATTTTCAGTTGCTTTTATGGCACATACCGGAATCGGCACCCTTCCCATTCTCTATTATGGCAACGAAGAGCAGCGTCAGCGTTATGTCACCCGTCTGGCAACAGGGGAGTTGCTTGGCGCTTATTGTCTTACCGAACCTGGCGCCGGAAGTGATGCCAATTCAGGAAAAACCACAGCAACACTATCTGCTGATGGCACACATTATATCCTCAACGGACAAAAGATGTGGATTACCAATGCCAACTTTGCCGATACCCAGGTCGTTTTTGCCAAAATTGATAAAGACCGGGTGTTGAGCGCTTTTATTGTTGAGCGAAATTTTCCCGGTGTTGTAATCAATCCCGATGAACATAAAATGGGGATTAAAGGTTCTTCCACAGCCCAGATTTTTTATAATGATGTACAAGTCCCTGTTGAAAACCTTATCGGGAGCAGGGGAGAGGGCTTCCGGATCGCTTTGAGCATCCTTCACATGGGACGATTAAAACTGGGCGCCAATGTTCTGGGCGCTGCAAAAAAAACCATCAACGATTCAGTGAAATATGCCAACGAAAGAAAACAATTTGGATCATTCATCTCTTCCTTTGGTGCCATCAAATACAAACTGGCTGAACAAGTTATCCGAACTTTTGCGCTCGAATCGGCTATCTACAGGGTAAGCAAGGATATCGACGGTCAGATTGACCACCTTAAAGCGGCAGGGATGGATAAAGGCAGGGCTTCTATTGAAGGGATCAGCCATTATGCCGTTGAGGCTGCCATTCTCAAGGTTTATGGATCGGAAGTACTTGATTATGTGGTTGATGAAGCCGTTCAGATCCACGGTGGCATGGGATATTCCGCAGAAATGTCAGTGGAGCGGGCATACCGCGATTCGAGGATTAACCGTATTTTTGAAGGGACCAATGAAATTAACCGCTTACTGGTAGCCGATACAGCGATGAAAAGGGCCATGAAGGGTGATTTTGACCTTTTTGGCCAGGCAGAAAAGCTGGCAGGCAACCTTGACTTGGCAATCCTGAACCCCAAACCGGGGGAAAGCGGTTTTGAAGAAAGATACAGATATCTGAAAAACTTTAAAAACCTGGTACTTTTGTTGGTACACGAATCATCCCGTCATTTTGATAAAAAACTTGTATTTGAACAGGAGATCCTGAATAATCTGTCGGATATGATGATTATTATCTATGTGGCTGAATCAACGGCTTTAAGGATTGAAAAGAGAGAACAGGTACACAATAACAGTTCATTGGACTTGTATAAAACGATCCTTGATGTTTTAATCTTTGATGCATCAGCAAAAATCAGGAAATTTGCCATTGATACCATTTATTCATTCATGGATGCAGAAAAAGCCGCCATCTATGTAAAATTAACCGGATCAATCACTGCCGTGGAAGGAATAAATGTTAAGGAATCCCGCAGAAGAGTTGCCGATTATCTGATTGAAGAAAATATATATAAGTTTTAAAAATTATTGATTTGGGCATAATTAATTTGATTATTGCGCTGGTATCCTTTTTCCTGCTGATCATCCTGCTGATTTTATTCAGGAAGAAGGTGATTTTTCTCATTAAAATCCGGTATATTTTACTGGTTCATGGCCGCTATAGCTTCGAGTATCTCGAATATTTTAAAAACAACAATCTGCGCAGTCCTCATAACACATGCATCAAAGATGAGATTATCCTTCATTTTATGGTTTTCTTTAAAAAAATCAGAAATGCAACAGATTATCAATCAGATACAAATATCAGCTTTTGTGAAATACCATTTATGTCTTCCTGGAAAGCATTCAGGAAGTTAAAAGTAGCCCCCGATTGTATGAACATTGCAAGATTTACCGATGCAAAAGTTAAAGTTGTGGGCTATAATGAGTCATGGGAAGGAATAAGAATCAAAACCCTCTATTATTTCCTGAATAATAATTTTGTTTTAGGGGAGTATCATATTTCAGAATCCCTGAAGGTTAATTCAGTGCGTGTGCTGCAAAAGATTTCATCCAAATACCTTCAGGGAGTTGAACTTAAAAGTGATGTAATCTATATTACAGATAGAGAAGGGAACCAATTAAATTTCGAAAATAACGGTTTTTCAATCGGGATAAAATACCTGTACCGGGGTGATGAGCAGACCAACCAATTCCTGGCCAGTTTGTTTACCGAAGGGGATGCAGGCGGGGAAGCTTATAAAAAAGCCCTTCGTAAGGAGGGACACTTAAACCGTTTCTGATTTTGAAACAGTAACGATGATCTCCTCTTTTTCCGGTTCCAGATCTACGGTCAGGATATCGTTCAGGGCTAATTTTGTTTTAATAATTTCTTCAGCCAGGGTATCTTCCACATATTTCTGGATGGCCCTTTTTAAAGGTCGCGCCCCAAACTGGGCATCCCATCCTCTTTCGGCGATAAAGTCTTTGGCCTTCGGGGTAATGACTATCTGATACCCCATTTTTATAATCCTGTCGTAAAGTTGTTTTAATTCGATGTCAATAATTTTATGGATATCTTCTTTTTCCAGAGATTCGAAAATTACGACATCATCGATCCTGTTAATGAATTCTGGGGCAAAAGCTTTTTTCAGAGCATTTTCGATAACGCCCCGGGTATGGTCGCTGCTTGCCGATTGTTTGGCGCTGGTGGAAAATCCGACCCCCTGCCCAAAATCTTTTAACTGACGCGAACCGATATTGGAAGTCATAATGATAATGGTGTTTTTAAAGTCAACACGCCTTCCAAAACTATCGGTTAATACGCCATCATCCAGCACCTGAAGGAGCAGGTGAAATACATCGGGGTGCGCTTTTTCTATTTCATCTAAAAGGACGATAGCGTAAGGGCGCCGGCGGATTTTTTCGGTCAGTTGTCCACCCTCTTCATAGCCGACGTATCCCGGAGGGGCCCCGATGAGCCTGGAGACCGCAAATTTTTCCATGTATTCGCTCATGTCGATCCGTACGAGGGCATCGTCGGAGTCGAACAGGTAGCGTGATAAGATTTTGGCCAGATGGGTTTTTCCGACACCGGTTGGGCCAAGGAAAATAAAAGTCCCGATGGGTTTACCCGGATCTTTCAACCCGGCCCGGTTCCGGCGAATGGCTTTAACTACCTTTTTAATTGCTTCATTCTGTCCAATGACAGAATTTTCTAACTCGGCCTCCATATTTACCAACCGGTCACTCTCATTTTTTGCAATTCTTTGAGTGGGGATACCGGTCATCATGGCAACCACTTCGGCTACATTATCTTCACTAACTGTTTGACGGTTAATTTTGGCATCCTCTTCCCATTTTTTCTTTTCGCGTTCAAGTCCTTCCTGAAGTTTCCGTTCAGCGTCGCGAAGGTCGGCTGCTTCCTCGAATTTCTGACTGTTGATGGCTTGCATTTTGCGTTTTCGCGTCTCTTCTATCTGGTTTTCGATAGAAATGATGATATCGGGAACATTAATGTTTGAAATATGGACCCGCGCACCCGATTCATCGAGGGCATCGATCGCTTTATCAGGAAGATACCGGTCGGTGATATACCGGTTTGTCAGTGCGACACAGGCATTGATTGCGTCATTGGTATATTGTACCAGATGGTGGTCCTCATATTTTTCTTTGATATTATTTAAGATCTCGACCGTTTCTTCGGGTGAGGTCGGGTCGACAAGAACTTTCTGGAACCTGCGTTCCAGAGCTCCATCCTTTTCGATATATTGCCGGTATTCGTCAAGGGTTGTAGCCCCGATACACTGGATTTCCCCACGGGCCAGGGCGGGTTTGAACATATTGGAGGCATCCAGCGATCCGGAGGCATTTCCGGCTCCCACAATGGTATGAATTTCGTCAATAAAAACGATGATATTTGGATTTTTTTCCAGTTCATTCAGGACTGCTTTCATCCGTTCTTCAAACTGTCCGCGGTATTTGGTACCCGCTACAAGAGATGCAAGGTCCAGGGAGACCAGCCGTTTATGAAATAAGGCACGTGACACTTTTCTTTGAACGATGCGCAGGGCAAGGCCTTCGGCAATGGCTGATTTTCCAACTCCGGGTTCGCCAATAAGAATGGGGTTGTTCTTTTTTCTGCGACTTAAAATCTGTGCGATGCGCTGTAACTCCTTTTCACGTCCGACAATCGGATCCAGACGACCTTCTTCGGCAGCTTTGGTAATATCGCGGCCAAAGTTATCCAGTACCGGTGTTTTTGATTTTGAATCCTGTGGTTTTTTCTGACCCGGTCCGCCCATGTTTTTTCCTCCTTCTTCAGGATCGTCATCGTCTTCATCTTTTGGGAGAATATCCTGCGGGTCGAAATGAGGATCCTCCCCGCCATTGGTCAGAATGGCTTTTAATTCCTCTTTAACCGTATTGTAGGAGATACCGAGATTATTAAAACTTTTGGTTACAAGATTGTTTTCATCTTTTAAAATAGCCAGTAGCAGGTGTTCCGTATCGATCAATTCGCTGTTGAACAGTTTGGCTTCGAGATAGGTTATTTTAAGAGCCCGTTCTGCTTGCTTAATCAAAGGAATATTGTCATTCCCGGTGGATTTTTCTTTATGGCTGGCAACAGCCATTTCAACTTTTTTCCGGAAATCGGGCAGGTTCACCCTGAGGTTCCTAAGAATCCTGATTGCCAATCCATCTCCTTCACGAATAATGCCCAGTAGCAGATGTTCTAATCCGATATAATCATTTCCCAAACGCTGTGCTTCTTCCCGGCTATATATAATGATATCTTTAACATGTTGTGAGAATTTTGCTTCCATAAAATGCCTCTTTTCAAAATAAGGATTAAGCTGTGACAAAAACCGAACCATCCTGATAAAACGGAAAACTTGTCAAAGCATTCAAAAATACGATTGAATTACCGATATTATTGCCCTACCCCCTTAATTTATTAACAGATTCATGTTAGTAACAGGATGAAATAAATGCTGTGGGAGCCATGGTTAATAGGAGGGAAATCGTTACCTTCGTAACTTCATTTCAGAAAGAATATCTATCTGAAAATAAATAACATAACTAATTTTAGCAGAAGCTATGGAAGCGGGAGAAAAAATCGTTCAGGTAAATATTGAAAATCAGATGAAAACGGCCTACATTGATTACTCAATGTCGGTCATCGTGCAGCGGGCGTTACCCGATGTAAGGGATGGATTAAAACCTGTTCACAGAAGGGTACTTTTCGGGATGTACGAGTTGGGGGTATTATCCAACAGAGCCTATAAAAAATCAGCGAGAATTGTTGGGGAGGTTCTTGGAAAGTACCATCCTCACGGCGATACATCGGTTTACGACGCCATGGTCAGGATGGCCCAGGAGTGGAGTTTGAGATATCCGCTGGTGGACGGCCAAGGGAATTTTGGTTCTATGGATGGCGATAATCCTGCTGCCATGCGTTATACCGAAGCAAGGATGCAGAAAATTGCCGAGGAGATGGTCGCAGATATCGAAAAAGATACGGTTGATTATCAATTGAATTTTGATGACTCCCTGAAGGAACCAACCGTGATGCCCTCCCGGATTCCGAATTTGCTTGTTAACGGCGCCAGCGGGATTGCTGTAGGGATGGCAACCAATATGGCGCCGCATAATTTAAAGGAAGTTGTTGATGGAATTATTGCCTATATCGATAACCGGGCCATCACCATTCCCGAATTGATGCAGTTCATCAAGGCGCCTGATTTCCCGACAGGCGGTATTATTTATGGTTATGATGGCGTTAAAGAGGCTTATGAAACCGGGCGAGGACGCATTGTTATGCGTGGGGAATCAAAAATCGAACAGGAAGATAACGGAAGGGAGATGATCATCGTCACTTCCATCCCTTACCAGGTAAACAAAGCGGAGATGATTAAAAAAACCGCTGAACTGGTAAATGATAAAAAAATTGAAGGGATCAGCGACATCCGGGATGAATCGGACAGAAACGGGGTCCGGATTGTTTATGAATTAAAAAGGGAAGCCATTACCAACGTGGTGCTGAATAAGCTTTATCAGATGACACCCCTGCAGACTTCCTTCAATATCAACAACATCGCACTTGTCAAGGGCAGGCCGATGATGTTGAACCTCAAGGACCTGATTGTCCATTATGTGGAACACCGGCATGAAGTTGTAATCCGCCGGACACGATTTGAACTTGCCGAAGCAGAAAAACGTGCTCATATCCTTGAAGGATTGTTGATTGCACTGGACCACCTGGACGAAGTAATTGCCCTGATCAGGGCCTCCCAAACCCCGGATGAGGCAAAAAGCGGTTTGATGGAAACCTTCGGGCTGACGGATATTCAGGCCAAGGCCATCCTCGACATGCGTTTGCAGCGGCTGACCGGGTTGGAACGAGAAAAAATAAAAGAGGAGTACGCGGAGTTGATGAAACTTATCGATCATCTCAGGAGTATTTTATCGGATGAGAACCAGAGAATGGAGATCATTAAAACAGAACTCAGGGAGATTAAGGAAAAATATGGCGATGAGGCCCGGTCACAAATTATCTATACAGCTTCCGATTTTCGGATTGAAGATACCATTGTCGATGAAAATGTGGTGATTACCATATCACATATGGGTTACATTAAACGTACCCCCCTGTCCGAATACCGTCGCCAGAATAGGGGAGGGCGGGGCGTAAAAGGAAGTGATATCCGGGATGAGGATTTCCTTGAACACCTTTTTATAGCGACAAATCATAATTATTTACTCCTTTTTACCGAAAAAGGGAAATGTTTCTGGATCCGCGTTTTTGAAATACCTGAAGGGGGGAAAGCTTCCAAGGGACGTGCCATACAGAATCTGGTTAACATTGAAAGCGATGATAAGGTCAGAGCCTTTATCAATGTGAAGGATCTTAAGGACGAAGCGTACATTAAATTAAATTATATTATTCTTGCCACACAACGCGGGACCATTAAAAAAACCTCGCTTGCAGCCTATTCACGGCCCCGGCAGAACGGGATCAACGCCATAACCATCCATGAAGGCGACCGCCTTTTGGAAGCAAAACTCACACAGGGCAACGACGAAATTATTATGGCCCTTCGATCGGGACGCGCCATCCGGTTTAACGAACAAAAAGTCAGGCCGATGGGCAGAAATGCTGCGGGCGTCAGGGGAATATCCCTGGCTGGTAAAAAGGATGAAGTGGTTGGTATGATTTGTCTTTCGATTGAAAAAAAATCAGAAGTCCTTGTTGTTTCCGAAAATGGATATGGTAAGCGATCCGACCTTGATGATTACCGAATCACGAACAGAGGAGGAAAGGGAGTTAAAACCTTGAACGTTACAGATAAAACCGGGGCGCTCATTGCGGTAAAAGATGTCACTGACAACGATGACCTGATGATCATTAACCGGTCGGGTGTAATCATCCGGATGGCTGTTTCTGATTTACGGGTCATGGGCCGCGCTACTCAAGGTGTACGATTGATTAAAATTGATGAGGGAGATAGCATTGCTGCTGTCGCCAAGGTTGATGTTGAGGAGGCTGAAGTGTCAGCGGAATTAATTACCGAAAATGTTGCTCCGGAACAGGATCAAAATGAGGAAGATTTGATTATTGATAACGAAACACCTGGGAGTGATTCTGAAAATTAATTTATATCTTTGTCAGCTAAAATTCATATTACATAAGTAAAATACTAACAATCAACAAGATGAAAAAAATTGCTTTGATAATGGTAATGGTTGGCGCCATGGTTATGGCATTTGGCCAAAAAAATGTCCGGCAATCTGCTTCCAATTATCTGAAAGATGGAAAATTGGATAAAGCTGTGGAAGCCATTAATACATGTATACTCGATCCAAGTACGGCACAGGATCCGCGGGCCTGGTTCATCCGTGGTAACATTTATCTGGAGATTGCCAATACGAGCGATGAAAAATTTAAAACCCTCGATGCAGATCCTATGGCAAAAGCATTGGAATCTTATAAAAAAGCGGTTGAATTTGACACTAAGAAAGAGTATTTTGAAGACATTTTGGCAAAGTTGAACTGGCAGCGCAATAATTTCTATAATGAGGCGGTTGAATTATACAATAAAAAGGAGTACAAAGAATCGATGCTTGCTTTTGCCAAAGCCGCTGAGGTTATTGAGATGTCAAGTCTTACCGATACCTTATCGCTGCTAAATGCCGCGACCTGTGCAGCGCTTGCCAATGAAAAACTGGCAGCCAGGGATTATTATCTAAAACTTTTAAAGGGCGACTACAAATCACCAAGCGTTTATATTTCATTATCAGATATATATCGGCAGGAAAAAGACTCTTCAAACGCCATTAAATATGTCCGGATGGGGCAGGAAGTTTATCCGAATGATCTCCGGTTATTGTTGACCGAAACAAATATTTATCTTACTTTTAACAATACCGATAAGGCGCTTAAGAACCTTTATGTTGCCAAGGATAAGGATACAACCAATTATTCCGTTTTCTTTGCCCTGGGGACCATCTACGATAATCTGTCGAACGATACTGCCAAATCGCTTCAGGTCAGGACGGAAGCCTTTGATAATGCCATCAAGTGCTATAAAGATGCGTTAAAGCTGAACGATAAATATTTTGAAGCCAGTTATAACCTGGGGGCATTGTATGTTAATAAAGCGGCAACTATCAACGATGAAGCGAACAAGTTGCCTTTGGATGCTACTGCTCAATATGATAAATTAAAGAAGGAGGCGGATGCTTATCTGGAAAAAGCGTTACCATATCTGGAAATGGCAACAGCGCTGCAACCGGATGATTTAAACACGTTATTTTCTTTGAAGCAAATTTATGCACGTACAAATAAGAGCGATAAAGTAAAAGAAATTCAGGAGAGAATTAACCAGGTACAGAACAAGTAGGGGCTGTTTCTGTAAACCAGGATACATTCCGGCAGGAGAGCTGTTTTTTACGCTCTCCTGTTATTTTAAAAACTCTATTTAACATAATATTAATTATAAGACAAATAAAAATATTCAAAATTTTGATAGTCAGTTGCAATGTTTTGTAAAAAGCTTGAGTACTCTGGCTAACCGACTAAAAAGTTAACTCAATCTTTTTTGTTGTGTTCATCACACTTGCACCCCGTAAATGTGAATTTATGGGATTTTTTAATTTATAAGGTCGATTGAATATTTCCTGCGACAATTTAAATTCGTTAGATAGTAGACGGATTATTTCCTTCGACAAACCTTTCTTAGAATTCAGAATATCCGAAACAAGTCCTTTGCTGACCCCTAAAATTCTAACAAGGTCTTTTGCTTTCATATTGCGATCCTTCATCAAAGAAACAAGTATCTCAATCGGATCTGCTTCCCTAAAATAGGAATTTTCAGAATCCCATTTCTCAATTAAAAATGTAAGCAGTTCAATTTCATCCCTGATTTCATTATTAACTATCCCTTTCTCAAGTAAGGACTCTAATGCATTGCAATACTCTATGTATTGATCTTTGGATTTGATAATTTTATATTTCAACGATTTCATTTCAAAATATTTTAATAATCATCAACTGTATATTGCTTCCCTTGACCGCAAAGCTCATCATACTCAGTATGTGTGCCGATCCATTTAACAAAAAGATGAACATTCCTTTCACCGAAAAAATATTTTGCAATTAATCTATAGTTATTACCACCGATATCGAACACTACCCTATTGCTTCCGTGACCCAATAAATCAGCAGACCCAAATGTTTCCTTTATTTCTTCAGGTATATTCCAATCTGCATAATTGATTGTTGTCATCCAAGTTTCAAATGATCTCCGTCCAGGTGCATGACGATCAATGAAAGTTTTAACCGTTTGAAATTTTATTAAATGAACTTTCATGCAAATATACAACTAATTTATATAAATGTTCACATTATGTGAACTTATTTTGAGAAAACTAAAAGTCTTGATTATTTTATTTAACCATCACCTCTTACTTTTTGATCAGTCAAAGCTAACAAATAATGTTATTTCAAAATCAAGAAAAAAATCGACTTGGCAACAATAAATTTCATGGATAAAAAGGGAAAGATATATCAAGAAAAACATTTATCTTTTCGTGAAAGTCTTAAAGACCTCAGTGAACAATTCCCTCAAGTTCTGGGAAGCCATGCTGCCAGTCATCAATCCGGAATATTTAATTTGTATCGGTAATGCAACAAAATTCCATTTAGTTCTGGGCTACCTATGCAAGGAAATGAATATCAAGTATTTTTCTTTACTATCTCCATATTTTCTCAAGTACATTCTGACTCTATTTGATGAAAATGATCTCTACTGGAGATTTCCTGAGGTCAGACTAGCTTTTGAAACGAATCAAAAACTGGTCAAAAGCAATAATCCCTATTGGAAAAACCATGTCCTGTTTGCAGCGCACGCAGTAAGCAGGATTAAAATAAAAGCTTATATGTCTCAAAATAAATAAAATGGGACAATTCAGAATTTAATGGACAGTTCTAAATGCCCGCCGAGACCATCCTTGATAATTCGCTGCAATGTCGAAAAACGGATGTCTTTCAGATCTTTTTCAAGTTTTGAAATGTAGGATTTATTTGTTCCGGCGAGCTGCGCAACCTCTTCCTGGGTCAATCCTTTCTCCTGCCTTGCTTGTTGAATTAACACGCCAAGCTTGAAAGCTTCGTATTCAGTTTCGAATTTATCTCTCTTTTTGGTCCCCTTGACACCATACTCCTTGTCAACGAAATCGCTGAGACTAGTGAGATTTTTGCTTTTCTTCATAATATTCCTTTCTTATTTTTTCTGCCATTTCTAATTGCCCATGTGGTACCTTTTGCGATTTTTTCTGAAATCCATGCCCGATAATGATCAGGCTGTTCTTATCGAAGAAAGCGAAGATCCGGAAAATATCACTTCCAACCTGTACCCGGATTTCGTAGATACCTTCACTCCCTTCCAGATGCTTGAAATAAACGTCTGGAATTCTATCAACTTCTTCGATCACCTTTAACGTCCAGATAATCTTTTTCTTAACCTTAGGTTTTTGCGCGACATAGAAGTCATGGAAGTAGTTCTTAAAAAAGTAGAGTTCTCGCATTTTTCCCACTTCGCAAATGTACAAAAAGTAGTCCGATTGAACAACTTATTTTTACGATTTCGTAAATAAAAATATTTCGTTGGCCTCCCCTATGACACTTTTAATCGTATTTTTACACCGGGTATCTGAGAAAGCGTTACAATTTGTAACGGTTTCGTTTCCTTCAGCACGACAACAATTTAAAAATCACCTTTTTGCGCAGTTTATACGATTTGTCATGCTTCATGATGCCCAGATACGAGTTCATGCTGCTGATAAATTTTACCCGATCTTCCTTTGTTGGCTTGTGCGCCCGTGCGATCAGGTTTTGGTTTTCAATTGCCCCGAAAAAATTGCCTTTGGTGCGATTGGCAATATAGATGCGGTTGGGCTTAATTACGGCGCCAAGAAGCTGCCAAGACCTCCTAACGGGCCAATATACCCGATCTAAGTACATGACAAAAATTGGTAACAATTCATAAGGTCCTTGACTGACAAGGG